>JALOPB010000013.1 GCA_025454115.1 Desulfobacterales bacterium
GCTCCGCCTCCTGGCGGTCCATGATGCTGCCGGACAGGCGCCGGAGCTGCTTCAAAATACTCGTCACCTCCTGGGTGCGTTTTCGGACCTGGCGCTCCAAATCCTGGGAATAGCGCTGAAGCTCCTGCTGCGCCTGCTGCAGGGCTTCTTCGGCCCGTTTTCGTTCGGTCACATCGATGGAAACCGCCAGGGACCGAACCGGTCTTCCCGCCGTGGCCCGATCGCTGACGGCGGAAAGTAAAATATCGATGATATCACCGTTTTTCTTGACGAACCGATAGGGGATATCCTTGCAGAATCCGGTTTGGAAAAACCCGGGAATAACGGTTTGTTCGGCGTATTGCCGGGACGAGTCGGTGAAGAAATCAGTCAGTTTCCGGCCGATCACCTCATCACGCGTATAACCGAGGTTCTCGAGCCAATAGTCGCTCACGCTGACCAAGCGCCCATTGGTATCGATGGAATGCAGCATGGCCGGGGTATGGTGGTAGAGGGAGCGGTAGCGCTCCTCGCTCTCGCGCAGGGCCTGCTCGGCGGCCTGACGCTTGAGGATATCCACGCTGGCCTTTCGATAAAGAAAAAAAACCGAAACGCCGTCAGGCTGCGCAGGTGGAGGACCTGCCAGCCCGGGTAGTGATCCAGCTCGATGCGATGAACCAGATAACCGTGGTCCTGGCGGTCCACCGCGTGCCGGTCTCCCTCCATGCGAATGCCGATCCAGTCCCAAGGGCCTTCGCCGAATTGAAGGGAGCGCGCGATCCGGTCACGGCGGTCCTCCGAAAGCTCCTGGACCGAGTGATACAGCCATTCCCTGCGATTCGAAATGAAGACGACACCGTGCGGATCGGTCACTAGTACGATCTCATCGTTGACGCTGACCCATTCCCGTTCAATCGGCTCGACGGACGCCTTGATTACGACCACGCCGACCGGCGCCGGCTGGCCTTCAACGATGATCGGATGACTGTAATAGGCGCCTCTGCGGCCCGAGGTGGTGCCAAGGGCCAGGTAGGTCGCCGGTTGACCTTGAACGGCCGATTGAAAGTAAGGGCGGAAATCGAAATTTTCCCCGACAAAGCTATCCGCCGCCAACCGGTTGCTGGAGGCAATCGTATCGCCCCGACGATCCATCAGGTAGCAGACCTCGGTCTCCAGCGTGCGGTTAAAATGGTCCAGAATCAGATTCGCTCGTTCCAGGGCCACGGCATCATCGGGCCGAATCAAGCAATGCTGCAGGGGTTCCAGGCCGGCCAGGGACCTCACCGGTTTGATATTTTCGGATAGAAATGCTGAGACGCTTTTCTGGGTGGCCCGCAGCCGTTCCTGGGCCTGCCGTTCCGCTTCCTCAATGGCGGATTTCTTCAGCGACGAATAATAAAGGAAGCCGCCGGTCGAGGCCGATAAAAACGCCAATAACGATAATACCAATAAGATGAGTCGAAGCTTCATTCCCGCGAGTTTACTGAACACGTCCGAAAAGATCAATCGCTTGACTTTGAATGTCAAAACTGACTTATTAAGCTCGGGTCGATCCGACGAGCGACACGCCGGCTCCCATCCCATCTGTCGCCCGTTTACGCGTTGAGGGAGTCCATACGCAAGAGGGCATCGTATGCTCAATAAGATCGTTGTCCTGGTTTTGAGCCTGCTGTTCTTCGGCACGGCGGCCGTTGCCCAGGACCTGCCGAAGGTTTCAGCGTTCAGCCCCCAGGGGACCGTAAAAAAAGTTCGACAGGCACGGGCGACGTTCAGCCAGGCCATGGTGCCGTTCGGTGATCCGCGCGCTGCCGAAGATCCCTTTGACATCACGTGTTCCGAGGCCGGCCAGGGCCGGTGGGTGGACCCTCGTAATTGGGTCTACGACTTTGCGCGCGACCTGCCGGCCGGCGTGCGGTGTTCCTTCCACGTGAGGTCCGGGTTGCGGTCGCTGGCGGGAACGGAGGTTTCGGGTCCGCGGGAATTCGGATTCTCCACCGGCGGTCCGGCCATTCGCCGATCGGTTCCCCACGCGGGTCAGAAGGGAATCAGCGAGGACCAGGTGTTCATTCTGGTGCTGGACGGTGCGGCGGACGAGGACACGGTGATCGCGCGGGCCGGGTTTGCGGTTTCCGGCATTCAGCAACGGATCGGAGCCCGGATCGTCACGGGTGAAGACCGTGAGGCCATCCTCGATGCCCACCGCTGGCTGTTTCACGACGGTACCGGCCGTGATCAGGTCTTGCTTCTGCAATGCCGTCAGCGCTTTCCCCAAAAAACCAAAGTGAGCCTGCTGTGGGGCAAAGGCATCGCGTCGACCTCCGGAGTGGCCACCGAGCAAGACCAGGTCCTGCCGTTCGAGACCCGTGAGAATTTCATCGCCGAGTTCGGCTGCGAACGTGAAAACGCCCGAGCCGGGTGCATTCCGGTCTTGCCCATGACCCTGAGTTTCAATGCGCCCCTGAATCCCGAAACGACGGTTGAAGCCTTGTTGAAAGGGCCCGACGGAAAGGTGTGGCGGGCGCCGCTGGCTCCGGACCATCGCACCGTAACGTTTGACGGCCCCTTTCCCGCCAACGCCGAGTTTCAGCTCGAGATTCCGGCCGGCCTCCGGGACGATTCCGGCCGAGCGCTCACCAACGCCAAGCGCTTCCCGCTCCGGGTCCGCACCGCAGGCTTCCCGGCGCTGGCCAAGTTTGCAGCGCGTTTCGGCATCGTGGAACTCAACGCCGATCCGGCTTTGCCCGTCACCCTTCGCAACATCGAACTCCAGCCGAAAGCGAGAATGCTGACGGTGCCGGCAACGGAGCCCGGCTCGACCTCCCGGGTGACCGGGCGAATCGTCGGCATCCCGCCCGGCCGGATCGAAGATATCCCGCCCTGGCTGCGCAGGGTCGCCGCCGCCGATCGCGAAGCGTCGGTCTTCACGGGCGAACCGGCCGCCCGTGAATTCAAAATTCCAAAGCTCCAGGGGGCCGGAGTTACGGAGGTGGTGGGGATTCCGCTCCGGAACCCGGGGCTTTACGTGGTCGAGATCGAGAGCGCCATCCTGGGCAAAGCGCTGCTCGATCCGCCGAAACCCATGTTCGTCCCGACCGCCGTTCTAGTCACCAATCTTGCCGTGCACTTCAAGCAGGGGCGCGAATCCTCGCTGGTGTGGGTGACCTCCCTGGACAACGCCGAGCCGGTCGCCGATGCGGCGGTCAGTGTCATGAACTGCGCGGGCCGGATCCTTTGGACCGGCCGGACCGACGCCAACGGAGTCGCGCGCATCGACGCGGAGCTGCCGCCGGAGGCGGATGAATCCGCGTGCCACTTCGACCTGTCGGATCATGATTACGCCCAGCTGGGCGCGTTGAGCCGGCTGGGGGCGGGCGTTTTCGTTACCGCCCAGACCCGGGACGATATGAGCTTCGTTCATTCGAGTTGGGAGAATGGCATCGAAGCGTGGCGTTTCAAGCTGCCGGATGAAAATGGTGCCGGCCCGGTCATCGCGCACACCGTATTCGACCGCAGCCTGCTGCGCGCGGGCGAAACGGTGCACATGAAGCATATTCTTCGGCGGCATACCCGGGACGGCTTTGCGGTACCGCCGGCCGAAACCCTTCCCGATGCCGTTTCCATCCGCCATTCCGGAAGCGGCCAGACCTACACGACGACCCCGGCCTGGGACTCCACCGGGGTGGCCGAGACCGAATGGAGCATTCCGCGGGATGCCAAACTGGGAAGCTATACGGTCACCCTCGTGCGCAAAAGCGGCTCGGAAGGGGCCGCGCTGCCGTCGGCGGAAGGAGAGGAGACCGACACGCCGGACGAGGCGCTCGGCGAGGACGGGATGTCGCGAAGCCTGGCCTCCGGCCGGTTTCGCGTCGAAGAGTTTCGGGTGCCGCTGCTCAAGGGCGTCATGAAGCCCCCCTCCGAGCCGCTCATCGACGCCGGCGAGGTTGCGCTCGATCTCAGCGTTCACTATCTGTCCGGAGGAGGGGCGGGGCTCCTGCCCGTGAAGCTGCGCACCGAGGTGGGTCCGAAGCGCATGCCGGCCATCGAGGGTTTCGAGGATTTCGTCTTCGGCAACGGCTCGGTCCGAGAGGGCCTGGCGCGGAGAGGGGAGCGGGAAGAGCCCGACTCAGAGTCGGCCGGCGGCGAACGCCCGCCCCAGCGCAGCGCCGTCGAATTGGTGTTGGATTCATCCGGCGCTGCACGGACGGTCGTGGCGAACCTTCCGCACGCGGACCTTCCTCAGGAAATGACAGCGGAAATGGAATTCCGCGACCCCAATGGAGAGGTTCAGACCGTCTCCGGCCGGATCCCGCTGTGGAATTCGAGTTATCTGGTCGGCATCAAACCGGACGGCTGGGCGGCTTCCAAAGATTCCCTCAAACTCCAGGCCGCCGTCCTCGATCTGGACGGAAAACCGGTTCGAGGGGCCCTCGTCAAGATCGATGTGTTCGAACGCAAGGTGATTTCCCATCGCAAACGGCTGGTGGGAGGCTTTTACGGATATGATCATACGGTCGAAGTCAAACGCATCGCGACGCTCGCCGAAGGTCTGACCGACGCAAGTGGTTTGATGGCATGCGCTGCGCGTTCGCCGCAGTCCGGAGAGATCCTTCTCGTGGCTGAAAGCCGGGACCCGGACGGCCGCCGCGCCTTCGCCCATCGTTCAATGTGGGTCGCCGGGACGAAGGACTGGTGGTTCGAGGTCCCGGACGATGACCGCATGGACCTGATTCCGGAGCGCAAGCGCTACGAGCCCGGGGACACCGCCGTTTTTCAGGTGCGCATGCCGTTCCGGGAAGCGACCGCGCTGGTATCGGTCGAGCGCGAGGGCATCCTGGAGACCTGGACCCGGAAGATTTCCGGGCACGCGCCGGTGATCGAAGTCCCCATCCAGGGCCACCATGCACCGAATATTTTTGTTTCGGTCCTGGCCGTGCGCGGCCGAACCGGAGAGGTTCAGGCGACCGCATTGGCGGATCTGGGCAAGCCGGCTTACAAGCTGGGCATCGCCGAGATCCGCGTGGGATGGCGCGAACATGAGCTGAAGGTATCCGTGACCGCCGACCGCAGCGTTTACAAAATCCGCGAAAAAGCCAGCGTGTTCATCCGGGCGGCGACCGTCGATGGGAAGGCTCCGCCCGCCGGAAGCGAGGTGGCGGTAGCGGCGGTGGACGAGGGTTTGCTCGAACTGGCGGCCAACAAGAGCTGGGACCTGCTCTCCGCCATGATGGGGCGCCGCCCCTACGAGGTGCGGACCGCCACCGCGCAGATGCAGGTGGTCGGCAAGCGACATTACGGAGTTAAAGCGCTGCCGACGGGTGGGGGCGGCGGCCGACAGGTCACACGGGAGCTTTTCGACACCCTGCTCGTGTGGAAGGGCCGGGTGCCCTTGAATGAACGCGGCGAGGCCGAGGTCGAGGTGCCGTTGAACGATGCGCTCAGCGCTTTCCGCATCGTCGCCGTGGCGACGGGCGGAACGGGGCTTTTCGGCACGGGCGCCGCCACCGTCCGGTCGACCCAGGACCTGATGCTTTTCTCCGGCCTGTCGCCGCTGGTGCGCGAGGGCGACCGCTACCGGGCCGGGGTCACCGTGCGCAACACCTCCGCTAGGGCCTTGACGGTGCAGGTGTCTGCGCGCGCCGCCGGGGTCCTTCCGGCCCCTTCGCCGCAGACGCTGGCGTTGGCTGCAGGCGAGGCACACGAGCTTTTCTGGGTGGTGGAAGCTCCTCGGGGCGTTGGGGAACTGGCCTGGGAAATCGATGCCGTTGCCAAAGAGGCCGGCGGGCAGGACCGTCTGCGTGTCGTGCAGAAGGTGCTGCCGGCCGTACCGCTGCGGGTGTTCCAGGCCGACCTCGCCCCGTTGACCGAGCGGCTGACCTTGCCGGTTGAGCGGCCTCCGGATGCCTTGCCCGGCGGCGGCGTGCGCGTGAGCGTGCGCGCCCGGCTGGGTGACGGCTTGAGGGCCGTTGCCGACTATATGCGGCGCTATCCATACGGATGCCTGGAGCAGAAGCTGTCGGTGGCCGTGGCATTGCGCGACCCGGCGCTCTGGGAGCGTTGGGCCGCCCAACTTCCCACCTACATGGATTCCGACGGTCTGGTGAAGTATTTTCCGGTGCTCCCATCCGGTGATCCGATGCTGACCGCCTATCTGGTGGCGGTGATCCATGAGGCCGGTTGGACGATTCCCCGCGAATTGCTCGATCGTATGACGGAAGGGCTGAAACGGTTCGTAGAAGGCCGCCTCACGCGTTATTCGCCGTTGCCCACGGCCGATCTGACCGTCCGCAAACTCGCGGCGCTGGCGGCGCTCGGCCGGGTGGGGGCGGCCGAGCCCGCGATGATCGGCTCCCTGGCCATTGAACCCAATCTTTGGCCGACATCGGCCGTGATCGATTGGGTGGAGATCCTGCTCGCCATGCCGGGCATCCCCACCCGTTCGGAGCGGCTGGCCGAGGCCGAACAGGTGCTGCGCGCACGGCTGACCTACCAGGGCACGCGCCTGACGTTTTCCACCGAAACGTCGGACCGCTTATGGTGGCTGATGGTGTCCAACGATCTCAATGCCGTGCGGTTGGTCCTGACCGCCCTGCGTCTGGACGGTTGGCGGCAGGATCTGCCTCAGCTGGTGCGCGGGGCCCTGGCGCGACAGCGTCACGGGCATTGGGATCTGACGACGGCCAATGCCTGGGGCGTTTTGGCCATGGAGCGCTTCTCCGAACGGTATGAGTCCGGCGAGGTCGGCGGGATGACGCGTCTCGATTTGGCCGGTGAGAGCCGTGCCGTTGATTGGAGCTCGCCGCTGAAGGCCGACTCGCTGATCGTGGCCTGGCCTCCGGGAAAAGCCGAGCTGACGGTCGAACATCAGGGAACCGGTAAGCCCTGGCTGACGGTACAGGGCCTGGCGGCGGTTAAGCTCAAGGAGCCGTTATCGAGCGGCTACACGATCCGCAAGACGATCACCGCGGTGGAACGTCGGGCCGCGGACCGCTGGAGCCGGGGCGACGTCCTGCGGGTGCGGCTGGACGTCGAAGCCCAGGCGGACATGACCTGGGTCGCCGTGAGCGATCCCGTACCGGCCGGTGCGGTGATCTTGGGAAGCGGCCTCGGGCGGGACTCGCGCATACTATCGGCGCCAGAAGACCAGAGACCTCGCGTGCGGCCAACCTATGAGGAACGATCCTTCGACGCCTTCCGGGCTTATTATGAGCATGTGCCCAAGGGGACATGGACGGTGGAGTACGCCCTGCGTCTCAACCAGGCCGGTGCGTTCGGTCTGCCCCCAACCCGCGTTGAGGCCCTGTATGCACCGGAGGTGTTCGCAGAGAGCCCGAACGAGGCGATGGTGGTGCATCCTTGAGATCGACGTTATCTGACTCGTTTGTCAGCCGCGAATTCGAGGTGGTTCTTGGTTAAATTCGAAGCACGAAATCCGAAATCCGAAACAAATTCGAAATTCGACTTTTCAAATTTTCTAAATTCGTTTCGGATTTCGGACATTTGGGTTTTTTTCGGATTTGGATATTCGGATTTCGGATTTGGCCGCATGCTGAGCCGGCTTTCATGGAAAGGCCCCGGAACCGTCATTATCGCGTTGATGGTTAGCCTTGAAGCGGCCGCTGCGGCCCTGCCGTCCTACCCCGAGGTTCGATCCGCCTATCGATCCTCCGATTCGATCCTGCTCGACCGCAACGGTCATGTGCTCTATGAGCTTCGGACCGATCTGCGCGTGAGGCGTCTGGCGTGGACACCGCTGGCCGAAGTTTCGCCGGCGCTGCAGGCGTGTGTGGTACGAGCCGAGGACCGACGCTTCTTCGAGCACGCGGGGGTCGATTGGCGGGCACTTGCCGCCGCCGTGCCGAGAGGGGTGGTTACGGGAAGCTGGCGGGGAGCCAGCACCATCAGCATGCAGCTGGCGGCCATACTGGACAAAGGCTTGCAGCCCATCGGCGTCCGTCGATCGCTGCGCCAGAAATGGGATCAGATCGAAGCGGCCGGGATGCTGGACGGCGCGTGGAGCAAAGCTCAAATTCTCGAAGCCTACCTCAATCTGGTGTTCTTCCGCGGAGACCATCAGGGGGTGGCGGCGGCCTCTCGAAGCCTCTTCGGCAAAGCGCCGCATGGATTGGATGCCGGTGAGTCGCTCGTTTTGGCAGTCCTGATCCGTTCACCGAACGCCGCTCCGGCGCAGGTTGAATCCCGGGCCATGCAGTTGGGGCGGTCGCTCGGCTGGCCGGTAACGGATGCGCAGATCCGCGACCAGGTCTCCCGGGCGCTGCGGGGATCCGGCGCGGTTCCAGCGCGGACCGATCTCGCCGCGCATGCGGCCCGGCGCATCTTCAAAGGGAGGCGGGATGCGGCGGTCCTGGGCTGCACGCTGGACCACGATATCCAGCGCCTGGCCAACGAACGCCTGGCGCACCACCTGACACTCCTGAGATCACGGCATGTCGCCGAAGGCGCCGCGCTGGTGGTCGACAACGCGACGGGGGAAGTCCTCGCTTACGCCAGCCACACCGCCGATCCCGCGCGTTCACATTTCGTGGACGGCGTTACGGCCAAACGACAGGCCGGGTCCACTTTGAAACCGTTTCTGTATGCGCTGACCCTGGATCAGCGCATCCTGACGGCCGCCTCCCGGCTGGCGGATGAGCCCCTGGATCTATCCGTGCCGACCGGCATCTATCAACCTCAAAACTACGACCGGGGTTTCCAGGGAAGCGTGACCGTCCGCACGGCGCTGGCATCCTCCCTGAATATTCCCGCCGTGCGTGCGCTGGAAATGGCCGGGGTCGAATCGTTTTTAGAGGTGCTGCGCGAACTCGGAATTCGGGGATTATCCGAATCCGGCGATTTTTACGGCCCGTCGCTGGCGCTGGGAACCGCCGACGTCAGCCTTTGGGAGCTTGTGAACGCCTACCGTACGCTGGCGAACGAGGGCTTTCGGGGCGAGTTGGTTTTTGAGGCAGCTTCCGGCGGTTGCGAGCGGGGGCATCGCGTGTTTACGCCGGAGGCGGCGTTCATCGTTTCCGACATCCTGGCGGACCGGGAAGCCCGATCGGCGACGTTCGGATTGGAAAATCCTCTGGCGACGCGGTTTTGGACGGCCGTGAAAACCGGAACCAGCAAGGACATGCGGGACAACTGGTGCATCGGCTACTCGCAGGGTTACAGCGTCGGCGTCTGGGTCGGGAATTTTTCGGGAGAGTCCATGCGGGACGTGAGCGGCATGAGCGGCGCCGCTCCCATCTGGCTCGATCTGATGAACCACCTGCACCGCGCGAAACCCAGCGTTGCGGGCCGACCGCCGGACGGGGTGGTTCTCCGCGCGCATTCGGTCTCCGGCGATGGCCGACGAGAGTGGTTCATTCGCGGCACCGATCCGGTCCCTGGTGACGCAGCCCTGGCCGGGGTGCCGGCGCGCATCGTTTACCCTCCGGCGGGCGCTCAGTTGGTGATGGACCCCGATATTCCGCCGGAGTGTCAGCGGATGGTATTCGTTGCATCCGGCGCGGAAGGCTTCCACGATTGGGTTATCGATGGGAAGCCGCTCTCGGCCGGAGCCCGCGCTCACTGGGATCCGGTTCCCGGGCGCCATACCCTGTCGATTCGTGATCCTGGCGGCCGCCTTACGGACACGGTGGTTTTCCAGGTTCGGGGGCAACCGCCGAAAGGCTCTTGAATCCGATCGATCGGCACGCACCGGGAGATTGGCAGGCCCCGTCGGCGGTTATCCAAGAAAGGACGGTTGGTTTCATGCTGGGCACATCGATTGTACGCTTGCCGGCCCTTCTCATCGGGTCCGTGCTGGGCCGTTTGCTATATCTGCTGGGCGGTTCTCCTCGCCGCGTCGTCCGGCGCAATCTGTCGTTCGCCTATCCGGAGCTGAGCGCGGACCAACGCCGACGGATGACCGGCCTCGTGTTTCAAAACTACGGCGTCAACCTGTTCGAGCTGTTTCAGATGGGATTCATGCGGCCGGAAGACGTCGCCCGGCGGGTGCGCTTTTACGGGCTTGAGAATTTTCGCGATGCGTTGCAGCGGAAGCGCGGCGTGATTGCGGTCTCCGCCCACCTGGGCAGCTGGGAGCTGGGGGTCCAGGCGCTGCCCTGTGTGTTCGGAACGCATCTCACAGCCGTGGCGAAGAAGTTTAAATCCAATTTTGTCGAGAGCCGGATTCATTCCGTGCGCACGCGTTTTGGAAACGCCATTCTCTACAAGAAGGATTCGCTGGGCGACATGACCAAGATCCTGCGGAACGGTGGAATTCTGGCGATCCTGGTGGATATGGCGCGGCGCAAGGACGGCGTCGACGTGATATTTTTCGGGAAAAAGGCTACGGCCACCCCGGCGGTGGCGATGCTCGCGCTCCGCTGTCGCAGCGCGGTGCTGCCGACGTTCTGCATCCGGGAGCCCGACGGCCGGATCGGTATCCATGTCGAACCGGAGATCGAGATGCGGCGCACGAAGGACCTGCGAGCCGACCTGGTGGACAATACTCAGCGCATCACGGACATGGTGGAGCGCATGGTGCGGCGGCATCCGGAGCAGTGGTTCTGGCTGATGCGGCGCTGGAAGGAGCACTATCCGCATTTATACGAATGACTCACCCGAACGCCCGACCGCTGCGTTGCGCGTCACCTCGCGGTCACTCTTACCGATCAACCCCTATTCTAACGGCTAGGGCGGGGTCATGGAGGTTCATTGTGATATCGCTGATGATTATTCTGGGCCGAAATGCCCGTGCCATTCACCGCCGCCAAGCCATCAACCGGCTAAAAAGTCCCTTGGCAAAAGGCGTGAGCCGTGTGCGGTTGTAAGCGTCCCCCACCTGGCGCACGGCTTCGGCCTGCGTCGGATACGGATGAATGGTGGCGGCAATGTGTTTGATCCCCAGCCCGTTCGTCATCGCCAGGGTGATCTCGGATATCATGTCTCCCGCGTGGTGTGCAACGATCGTGGCTCCCACGATCTTGTCGCCGCCCTTGCGCACATGCACACGCACCAGGCCATTGGTCCGGCCTTCGAGAATGGCGCGGTCCACATCAGCCAGATTCCGGGTGAAGGTGTCTATCTCGACTCCCTGTTCCTGAGCCTGTTTCGGGTAAAGCCCCACATGCGCGATTTCTGGATCGGTGTAGGTGCACCAGGGAATGGTCAACGCGCTGGCCTTGGCGCGGCCAAAGAAGAGGGCGTTCCGGATCACCGTGCGCGCCATGAAATCGGCGGCATGCGTGAATTGATAGGGTGAGCAGACATCTCCGGCTGCGAAAATGTGGGGCCGGCTCGTCTGAAGTTGGTCGTTCACCTGGACCCCTTTATTTGAATAGGCGACGCCAGCGGCCTCCAGCCCTAATCCCTCCACGTTGGGTGCGCGCCCGACGGCCACCAGAATCTTGTCCACGACCTCGTCATATCCCTTGTCATGGGATTCGACCCTGAGGCACACCTTGCCGCCATCGGCCGGTGAGAGCTTCAGGTCCTTGCCGCAGCACAGAAGGCTCACCCCATCTTTCCGCATCGATTCCAGCACCAGCTCAGATGCGTCGCTCTCCTCACGCGGCAGGATGCCGTGTGTAGCCTCAACCAGCAGCACCTCCGCTCCGAACCGGGCAAAGCTTTGGGCCATTTCACAGCCAATAGGGCCGGCGCCAATCACCGCCAACCGCTGCGGCAGCTCGGTGAGGGAAAATAATGTTTCATTGGTAAGGTACTCAACCGAATCAAGTCCTGCTATTGGCGGAGCCGCGGCACGGGCGCCGGTTGCGATAACCGCTTTCTTGAAGCGCAGCTTTTCCCCTCCAACCGCCACCGTGTGGGGATCAACAAACCGCCCCTCGCCAATGAAAACATCGACCCCCAGTTCGCGGAACCGTTTAGCAGAGTCGTTAGGAGCAATCGAGGCCCGCAACCGGCGCATGCGCTCCATGGCTTTGGCGAAATCGACCTTCACACCCGCAGGCACATGAACTCCGAACTCACCGGCATCCCGCACGGCGGCGGCGGCACGTGCTGCACCGATCAAAGCCTTGGACGGAACGCAGCCGACGTTGAGGCAGTCCCCTCCCATCAGATGGCGTTCGACCAGCGCCACTTTCGCACCCAGACCCGCAGCGCCAGCCGCACTGACGAGTCCGGCGGTCCCGGCTCCGATCACGACCAGATTGTAGCGCTCAGCGGGCTTCGGGTTGGCCCAATCGAACGGGTGGACCTGGGCCGCCAGTTCCTGGTTGAACTGATCCCAGGGGCGAATAACCGGGGTGTCATTTTCTATTTCCGACATTTCTAGTGCCCTATCCGAATTCTTCTACCAGCCCTGACAAGCCAAGCTTTTTCAGCATATCCTTGGCGGGGGCTCCCGTTTCCGCATCCCAGCCCATGGCCTGGCGATACTCCCGCGCCAGGCTGTCCACGTCGATGGTCACGCCGGCCAGCGGTCCGTCGGTTTGCGGCGGGCGGCCGAGCATGCGTTCCGGCAAACGGACGCTGTCGGCGGCAATCCCCTCCCGCAGGTTGAAGCTCTGGCGCAGAGTCTGGATGCGCGCGCCGGCCGTGAGCGCTTCGGTCACATCCAGGCCCCAGCCGGTGACCGCGTTGAGCAGTTCGATCAGAGGGTAGTTTCCGAAGAACATGAAGGGCATGACGCAAACGCCGGCGCAGTTGCCCACCTGAAGGTAGCGCGACGCGGTCGCGCTCATCGGACCCTTGCCGGTATAGGTGTAGCGCTCGAACTTGTCGATGCGCAGCTCGGGGTAGGGCGCATACGCTCCCGGCCCGCCCTCCAGGCGCGCCATGGGCGCCGCCGTGTGGCGGCCGGGGGTCGGGTCGCACACGAAGCCGGTGCCGCGGCTGGGCAGGAATAGTGCATTGTGCAGGCCCGGCTCCTGGCCGCCGACATGCACGGCGCAGGCATCGGCGCCGCGGCCGATGTTTCGAGCAGCCGCCCTCACGCCGTCGGCAAGCAGGTCGCCGATGCCTTCGCGGCGGATCACCTTGTCGAGCAGCGCCACCATGGCCGGGCCGTTGCCCCAGGTGATCCGGATCCCGTCCGTGTCGCTCTCGTTGAGCATGCCCTTTTCAAAACACTCCATGGCAAATGCAAGCACGTGCCCGGCGGAGATCGTATCCAACCCGCTGCGGTTGCACATGTCGTGCAGCTTGATGATCGTCTCCAGGTCGTCGCACAGGCAGAGCGGTCCGAAGGCGCCGATGGTCTCGTATTCGGGCTTGTGGACTTCCCCCACGGGATATTTCCCGTCGGAGACGTCGCAGATGCCGCCGCAGGCGATGGGGCAGCTGGCGCAACCGTATTTGCGGGTCTGGAAGCGGATGACCGAATCGCCGTCGGCGACCTGTTGGACACCGGGAAACGCCCGCTCACCGGCCAGCCGCCAATTCTTGACGGGAGTCGCGCCGCCGGCGATCAGCGCAGAGGTGAACCCGCAGGTGCCGTGTTTCTGAAGTGCCTGCGCCATTCCCGGCAGGTCGCGGATCTGCCGGGCGAAGTCCTTGGCGAGACGGCCGAGTTCGGCGGCATCGGCGACCGGAACTTTGGCGTGGCCGCGGACCGCCACCGCCTTGAGGTTTTTGGAACCCATTACCGCGCCCACTCCCGAGCGTGCGGCGATCCGGCCGCGGTCGTTGACGATTCCGGAGATCAGGGACAGGCGCTCGGAAGCCGGGCCGATGCCGGCGACACGGATCTTGGCGTCATTAAGCTCCTTTTGAATGGCTGCCTCGGCATCGATGGTGTCCAGCCCCCAGAGGTGGGCGGCGTCCCGGATTTCAATTCGACCGTCCGTGATCCACACCAGCCTCGGCGTTGCAGCCTTTCCGGAAACGAACACGGCGTCGAAGCCGGCGGCTTTCAGTTCGCTGCCGAAATAGCCGCCGGCGTTGGCATCGCCCCAGCCGCCGGTGAGCGGTGACTTGCAGCAGGCCATGTAGCGGCCCCCGGTGGGTGCCCGGGTGCCGGTCAGCGGACCGGCCGCCAGCCCCAGGATGTTCTCGGGCCCGAGCGGGTCGACGTGTTTGGCCTGTCGTTCAAACAGAATCCTCACGCCGAGCCCATAGCCCCCGATAAAATCACGGCAGGTGGATTCGAGCAGGGACTCCACCTGAACCGTTTCGTCGCTCAGATCGACAAACGCCACTTTCCCCATATATCCGCCCATCATCAAACGCCTCCTTAAGATATAAGCTGCACTATAGCGGGCCGCCTTCGGTTTGACAACGCTTCTTTCCCATCGCACGGTTGCCTCTTGTAGTCGGGGCGAAATCGATAGATATTAGAGACGTTCGTTATCCAAGACCACTGAGGCGCGTATGTTCAAATTTTTCGATTTCTTTCGCAAGAGCCGAGACGCCGAATGCGGCGCGCCGGACGACTCGATTTTCCACCGCAAATACGGCTGCTTCAAACAGCTGTTGCTCGCCAACAACCATGCCCTGGAGATTATCGCCGATCTTGAAAACACGATTTACCAGGACAAGCCCTTCACCTACATGTATGCCGTATCCCAGACGGAAGCGCTCGTGATGGAAGTCAACTCCATCGCCCGGAACCTGAACGAACTGTCCGGGAACCGCTATGCGGAGCTGTCCGAGGCGGTCCAGCGGATCGCGGGGAAGGTTTTCACGGAACTCCAACACAAGCGCCACTTTGAAGACACCAGCTTCGTGCTGCCCATCGAACGGCTGAGCCTTGAAAATGCCGGCGAGGTGGGCGGCAAGGCGGCCAACCTCGGCGAGGTCTGCAACCGGGCCCACCTTCCGGTTCCCCCGGGGTTCGCCATCACCGCTTACGGGTATCAGCTTTTTCTGGATTACAACGAACTGACCGACCTGATCCAGAGGAAGCTCAAGAACCTGGACATCAACCACACCGAAGCCCTCATGGCGGTGTGCCAGGAGATTCAAAACCGCATTCTGGATGCCGATCTGCCGACCGATCTGGAAAGCTCCATCCGGCAAGCCGCACGGGATTTGCGTGAACTAATCCCATACGATTTCAAGATGTCCGTCCGCAGCAGCGCCACCAGCGAAGATTCCGAGGCCAGCTTCGCCGGCCAGCATTCGACGGCGCTGAACGTCAGCGAGGCCAATCTGATCGAGGCTTACAAGGAGGTGGTGGCGAGCACCTTCAGCCCCCGAGCGGTATACTATCGGCGGCGGCGCGGCTATCGCGATCAGGACGTGAATATGAGCGTCGCCTGCATCGTCATGATCGACGCCAAGGTCAGCGGGGTCATGTATACGGTGAATCCCAACGACAGCCGTCACGCCGTGATCATGATCAGCGCGGTCTGGGGGCTGGCGGCCGACGCCGTGGAAGGGTCCGCGCCCACTGATTTCTTCCAGGTGAACAAGAAGACGCTGGCCGTCGAGGCGGAGGAGGTGGCCGTCAAGGAGCGCCGCCTGCGCGTCGACGCGGCCGACGGCGTGAGCGAAGAGGTGCTGTCGGAGGACCTTCAGCGCACGGCCTGTTTGCGTCCCGCCGAAATCCGGCAGCTGGCCGACTATGGTTTGAAGCTGGAGCAGCATTACGGGTATGCCCTGGACATCGAGTGGGCCATCGATGCGCAGGGACGGCTTTTCATCCTGCAGGCGCGGCCGCTGAAACGGTCCCAGCGTTTCGGAGCCGATCAGGTAGCCGCCGCCGGAGGGCCGGAGACCGAGACCATCAGCCAACCGGTTCTGATCAGGGGAGGCCAGACGGCCTGCGACGGAGCCGCATCGGGATATGCCTTCATCATCGAATCGGACCACCTGCTGCACCACATCCCGGAGGGCGTGGTGGTGGTCGCGCGCCAGACCTCTCCGCGCTACGTTCCGCTCATGGGGCGGATCCGGGCCTTCATCACCGATGTCGGCAGCGTTACGGGGCACATGGCATCGGTGGCCCGTGAGTTCCGCATCCCCACCCTGGTCGGCCTCGGCAACGCCACCCGCACCATTCCGCACGGTGAAGAAATTACGGTGGATGCCACCCGGCGCGTGGTCTACCGCGGCCGGGTGGACCAGTTGCTCGCGGAAAAAAAGCCGGTCAACCCGATGAAGGACAGTCCTACCTACAACTTGATGAAGTCGGTCCTGCGGCGCATTGCGCCCCTGAATCTCACGGACCCGCAAAAGGAGAATTTCAACCCGACCGGGTGCCGGACCCTGCATGATGTGATCCGTTTCGCCCACGAGATGTCGATGCAGGAGATGTTCCGAATCGGCGATGCCGCGCGGCCGGAGGACTGCCTGGCGGTGCCGCTGAGGGCCTACCTGCCCATGAAGATCCTGGTGGTGGATCTGGGAAACGGATTGCGTCCCGAGCGCGGCGGTGCGCACGCCGAGGTCAACGACGTGATCTCGATTCCCTTTCGGGCGCTGCTGGAGGGAATGAAGCACGAGCAGGTGGACTGGTCCCGGGATGTCGGGATCAGCTGGGGGGGCTTTGCTTCGATCGTGGCGCAGAGCGCGATCCGCGACCCCATGGCGGAAGGACGCATGGGCGCCCCGAGCTACGCCATCATTGCCGGCCACTACCTTAATTTCAACTCCCGCCTGGGATACCACTTCACGACGATCGACACTTTCTGCGGGCCGGCGGTGAACGACAACTACATCACCTTTTACTTCAAAGGCGGAGCGGCCGACATCGGGCGCCGGTCGCGACGCGCGCAGATGATCGCCCAGATCCTTAAGCAGATGGGCTTCAAGGTCGAGCAGAGGGGTGACATGGTTCGAGGGGAGATCAAGAAGTACGAGGAGCGCGTCCTCATCGAGAAGGTCGACCTGCTGGGCCGGCTGCTCGGAAGCGTCCGGCTGCTGGACATGCACCTGGCCGACGACCGGCAGGTGGATTGGTATGTGGAGCAGTTCATGCAGGGGAACTATCGCTTCGAGGCGAGGACCGCATGATCCGCAAACTCGCTGGGGTCGCCTTCCTGCTGGTGCTCGCCGTCGGCCTGAATGCCGCGGATGCCGGGGAGCAACCCGCTGCGTCGCCGTCCGCGGTCCCCTGGACCATGGTGCGTTTCCAGGCGGAGAAGTTGGCGGGCCGCATCACCGCCGACGTTTGGCTGGAACCCGTGCCGGCTGCGTCTTTTCCCCCGGGACGGTGGCCGACCGTGAAGGGCGAGCCGATCCGGCCGGAAGGTTCGACCGTCCTGAAGCTCTCCATCCGGCTGACGATCGAGCCGCCCGGGATGGAACCCCTGCGAATGGAGAACCGGCTGTGGTTCGACCCAGTGTCCCTGGCGCCGCTGCGCCTGATTCGCACCCGGGCGGGATACGACGAATACCTCCAGTGGTTCGTCTTCGGCCGGGAGCATGTGTTCCGTCGTCAGCATGAACCGGAGAACATGCGCCAGGCGAAGGCGCCGCCGGAAAACTGGACGCGGGTGAGCGAGAAGGGTTTCGCCTTTCGGGCCGACAGCTGCCCGTCTCCCGCCGAGACCTCGATGCTGGTCTACCTGCTGTCCGATGCGGTCGCCCGGGGCGCCCTTGACCTCGCCCCCCGGTGCGTCTTCCACAAGCGGCAGCTTCACCGCCTGAGCTTCCGAACGGAACGACAGCCGGGCTTGCCCACCGATTATCTGGAACGACGCGGCGACGAATCCCAGCGGCGTACGGGAGACGGGGATGCCGTGGCTATCCGGATCGAATCCGCGCCGGTCGGTGCCTACGATGGAAGCGTCGAACCCTGGTTCAAGGAAGCCTTTCTCACCTTCAGCGCGGACGGCCGCCTGCCGCTGGTGGTCGCCTGCGACCTGCCCGTCGTCGGGCATGTCGAGCTGCGCCTCGACGAGGTCCGCTTCGATTGAAGAAGCGGTCAGCTCCGGGCGTAGTAGCGTTGCATGAGATTATCGTAGAAGCGCTTCAGGATGTTGGAGTGGCCCTTGCTGGCCAGATTTTTTACGTATACCGATGAGAACTGAGGTTCGATTGTCGGCTCGGCGGCCAGGCTCCAGTCTTCGGCATCGTAGCCGACGGCTTCCATATAGGGACGATAAGCCGGCTTGAAGAGTGCGACGTCCTCCTCCGTGAACCAGTGGCGCCAGTCGCCGAACGCTTTTTTGCGAACGACTTTATCCTTGCCCGTGCCCTTGGGAACTTCCGCTTCGGATTTCAGGTTGAATCCCAGATAGCGATTGACTTCGTCGAACCGGCCCGTCACCATGTCCTCGTATTTGAAGAGAAACCAATCGTCGCCCAGGTTTTTGACGAAATCCCGCATGCGGGCATAACGGACGCGTTCTTCTTCGACCACTTTCGGCTTGCTGACCGGCCAGTCAAAATGGCCGGCATAACGGCAAATTTCAATGAACGGGACAGCCGCGGGCGTCTGTTCCTTTTTGAGAATCAGATCGAAGTAAGCTTGGTATTGCTTCTTGTTGAAGAGAATCCCCTTGTGAAATCGATACAGAATGCGGCTGACGGCTGCATCCCGAGGGTCCCGAGCCATCCATACCTTCCGGTCGTAGTGAAAATTGGCGAAGTGTTTCCGGTAGACTTCGAAGTTCTTGCCCTTGCGTTCTTCATAGGTGTGCTTGTATACGGCATTTTCGTAATCGCCGGTATATTTACCGGGCTTGCCGCCCGAGAAGGCGTGACAGTTGGAAAGCCCTCCCGCTACCTTGTAAACCATGCCCGTGGTGCCGGACTTGCCTAACCCGAGGATCAATACTTTCATGGCCATTTGCCTCTAAAATAAAAAATCGGACGATCACGCGTCCGTTGATTTTTAGAACTATTTGCTCGATTGATCGAGTGTATACCCGAATCGTCCGTTTGCTGTCAAGACGCATCGGCCGCCGCCCCGTGGCGATGCCTTTATCCGCTGGGGCGGATGCTGAAGATCTGCGGCGTGATCGCTTCGGCTGAAATGGGAGTTCGATCCTTGAGGATTTCCTGGAACCGCTGAATTCGACAGCGAAGTTCCTCCAGGGTGATCCCCGGGTAGCGGTGGCGGTGGAACTCCGGCGGGGCGTGAGTCCCTGGAAAATAGGATTTGACGCGTTTGATCAGAAAGCGGCTTTGTGCCATGACGATCCCGAAAAGCCTTCCGGGAAAGGCCGGCATCGGCAAAACCGGCTGCTTTTCGGTAATCGCCTGCACTACATCCATCATCCGCTCGCAGGCGAGGGCGCCCTCCTGGCCGGAAAGGTAGCGCTGCACCAGGGCGGAGCGCGCTTCGCCGCCGGCGGCTCCGAGCCGTCCCTCCAGAACTTGCCGAATGGCGTCGATCAGTTCGGCGTCTGTAAAGCATTGGTGGCTCAGGCCGTGCGACAAGATGTAGAACGTGTTGTCGATGGCTTCGCAGACACTCGGGCGATAGCTGAATGCCGGCGTCCGCATCACAAAAGCCTCGACGCCGGTGGTGCAGCCGTTGTGGACGAGGGCCCTGGCCCCTTGCAGCCAGGGCACCACATTGCCTTCGTTGGTGACATGGATGCGGTTGCTCCCGGATGCCAGCTGCCGGTAGACATCCTGGCCTTCGGTCGGGTGCGGCCGAACAATAATGGACAGTTGCGGGAAGGCTTGAGATAGTTTTGGAATCAGGGATTGAAAGGCTTTGAAGACGGCCTGTTTCTGATCGTGCAATGCATTGGCGAACTCCCGGGTCATGCCGACGCCCGCCTTGCCGAATTGCGGCGATTCGTCCGAATGCTTCACCGGCTTGAAGAGGTTTTGAGCCGGAAAAAACGCATTGACATGATTGAAATTGGTGTTGACGAGCAGGTAATCCCCGTAGCGTTCGTGAATGGCTCGAACGTCGCTCTCGTAGAAAGCACGCAATTCCGGCCTCAGCATATCGTTGCGGGGATTGCCGGTGACATGAATAGGCAGACTCACCGGAAATTCCGGGTAGTTCCGCCACAGCTCGGCATTCTCCTCACCCCAGGCGA
Organism: Desulfobacterales bacterium; assembly: GCA_025454115.1. Lineage (GTDB taxonomy): Bacteria > Desulfobacterota > Desulfobacteria > Desulfobacterales > SpSt-501 > SpSt-501. The sequence goes on from JALOPB010000013.1 coordinate 19,878, forward strand.
ACAGGTGCGAGATATAGCGGATGGCGACCGGAGACAACCGCCGAGAGTAATAAATGTCAGGCGGCAAGTGAATCAGCGCTTCTTCATCCCAGGTCAGAATCGCGTGCCCGATCCGGCGCATGATCTGAAACATCTTAAGGTTGCGCTCGGTCATGCTCTTGTTCAGATACAGTCCGCACGGGAAGGAAGCGATGCGGAAGTCGATTTCGCGGTGAGAGCCGATGATCGAGGCAAATCCGCGGCGCGCGGCGATGCAGGCCAGCAGCAGCTTGGGGTCGAGCTCGCGAACCTGGTTTTCGACGGGGATGATCAGCGGCGGTTTCGAATGCATGCATGCTCTCTGGCGCCGGTCATGCGACCCGGAGGCGGTAGATGGTGGCGGTGACCGGTTCGACGACGATCCGGGTGTCGTCCCCCAACAGCCGTTGGTAGCGGGCGATGCGGGAACGAACCTCGTCGAGCGGGAGGCCGGGGTAGCGGTGCCGCTGGAACTCGGGCCGGTTGTGCGATCCGGGCAGCCGGGATTTGATCTGGCGCAGGAGATGCAGGCCTTTTCGGGCCATCCAGCGGTCGGTGCGCCGCATCCAGGTGCGCGATAATGGTTTGGCCTGCTCGGCCGCAATGCGATCCAAGACATCCACCATACGCTCGCAGGCCAAGCGGCCGCCGTCCAGTTCCGCCAGATGATGGCGGACCAGCTCAAGGCGACCGTCGCCCTCGGGGGAGCCGAGTTCTCCCTCCAGGATGCGGCCGAGAGCCCCACAAAGCTCCTCAAACGTGAAACATTGATGGCTCAGGGCGTTCGGCAGGCGGTAGAAGCCGTTGTCGTAAACATCGTTCACGGTGGCGCGGTAACTTACGGCTGGTACCCGAAGGACGAAGGCTTCCACCCCTGTGGTGCAGCCGTTGTGAATCAATGCCTTGGCGCACAGCAGCCAGGGTACTACGTTTCCCTGGTTGGTCACCCGCACGCGGGTGCAGCCCGCGGCGATCTGCTGATAGGCGTCATGGCTCTCGGTCGGGTGCGGCCGGACGACGATCAAGTGATCGGGGAACCGTTTTTCGAGTTTCGGGATCAGGCGCTTAAAATCCTCGAAAACGGCTTGCTTATGATCGCGCAATCCCTCGGCGTATTCGCGGCTCATTCCGCGCGCGGCCCGGCCGAATTTGGGTGTCTGGCCGGTGCCTTTAACCGGCTTGAAAAGATTCATATCCGGGCCGAACGCATTCACGTGGTTGAAATTCGTGTTGACCAGAATGAAATGTCCGAATTCCCGGCGGATGCCGTCGATCTCGTCGGCATAATAGGCATGCAGCGCGGGGCGCAGCATGTCGCTGCGGGGGTTTCCGGTCACGTGGATGGGGATCGTCGGCGGCAGGTGGGGGTATTGGCGCCAGAGTTCGGCGTTTTCCTCGCCCCAGGCGAAGAGATGGGTGACGTAGCGGATGGCGGTGGGATGCAGGCGGCGGGAGAAGTAGATATCCGGCGGCAGGTGCACCAGGGCCTCTTCGTCCCAGGTGATGATGTCGTGGCCGAATTTCGCCGCAACCCAGAAAAAAAGAAGGCTTCTGACGGTCATGCTTTTGGAGAGATAGATGCTGCGCGGAAAATGGTCGATGCGCATCTCCATCTCCCGCCGCGAGCCAATCACCGACGAAAACCCGCGCCGACCCGCCACGCATGCCAGCAGCAGCTTGGGGTCCAGTTCGCGAACCTGGTTTTCCACCGGGATGAGCAGCAATGGCTTTTCAGACGACACGATGCCGGAGACCTCCAATAGCGTTGCGTCCGCCGTCACACCTGAACGCATCCCGCCGGGTGACGGGTTTCGGCGCAGAAGCCGAATCAAATAAAACTAAAAATGTTATAGCTAGCCTTGAACCAATTAATTTGTCAAGTAATACTTTTGTTGACATCCGCCTCCGCGCTTGACAAGATATCCGATTTCAAGTTAGCAACAACTGCGCCATGGGGCGTCAGCTATTAAATTGATCAGGTGATCCATGATTCGTTCCAAGGCCGCCGGCTGGCCGCCGCATTCCTATCTGCGCAAGTTTCACCGACGGCTGCTGGCGTTGAGACAGCTGCTGGTGCGCGACATCGAAATTCATGACGAAGCTTCTTTTTACCGCTTTCGGTGTGAAACCGTGCGGGAGTTCAACCGGTGCCTCAAGATCTTCTCGAAGGAGCCCGGGACGCTCGCCTGGATCACGTCCGGGATGAAGAGCGGCGAGGTCTTCTATGACATCGGCGCCAATATCGGGGTGTACACCGTTTTGGCCGCGCGGCACCTCGCGCCCCGGGGGAAGGTTTACGCGTTTGAGCCGCACGCCGCTAATTTTGCACGCCTGATCGATAACGTCACCTGCAACCGCCTTCAGGACGTGGTGACCGCATGCAGCACCGCACTGGATGCCGAAGAAGGGTTT
>JALOPB010000465.1 GCA_025454115.1 Desulfobacterales bacterium
CTTGGGGTAGTTGCACAGCCCGGCGACGAACAGGCCGTCCACCGCCATGTCCACCGGCCGCAGCTTGGGATGGGCCTCGTTCAGGAAGCCGTCCGCATTGGCGGCGCACTTGTAAAGCTCCACCAGGTCCTTGCTGACATTGGGCTCGATGGCGGCCGCCAGAACCAGGTGATCGGCAGCGATGGAGACCGGCATCTGCAGGATCGGATCGAACACGTCGATGGCCAGATCATCGCCCTCTTTGCGAACAACGGGTTTGCCGTCGACATCGTAGCGGATGAAGATCACGCCCAGGTCCCGCGCCTTGCGGTAGAGATCCTCCCGCTCGCCGTAGGTGCGGATGTCGCGGTTGAGCACGTAGATGTTCATCTGCGAGTTGAGCTCCTTGAGGGCGATGGCGGCTTTCACCGAGTGCGTGCAGCAGACCCGGCTGCAGTAAGGCCGACGCTCGTCGCGCGAGCCGACGCACTGGATGAAGACAACGCTCTGGGCTTTTTTCAAAGGGGCCGGGTTGTCTCGCATCACGGCGTCGAACTCCAGATGGGTCATGACCCGCGGATCTTCACCGTAGAGGTACTCCTCCGGACGGCTTTCCTTGCCGCCGGTGGCGATCACGGCCACCCCGTAGGTCACGGCCCGCTCCTCGCCGTCGACCCGCACCGCGCTCACGAAGCTGCCCACCGAGCCGACGGCGGTCTTGAGCTCGGCCTTTTTGAGCACTTTGATCTTGGAATGGCCTTCCACCCGTTCGATGAGGCCCTCCAGGAAAGGACGCACGGCCAGGCCGCGGTCGGTGGTGTTGACGTTCCAGCCGTTGCCGCCCAGACGTTCGGACTTTTCAACCAGCACGGTCTCAAAACCCTGGTCGGCCAGGCTCAGGGACGCCTGCATCCCGGCCATTCCCCCGCCGACGACCAGCGCCTTGGGCACCACGCTGACCTTTCCGCGCTGGATGGGCTGGCTCAGGGACGCCTTGACCACCGCCATGCGAACCTGGTCCTTGGCCTTGTCCGTGGCCCGCTCCGGCTCGCGCTGGTGCACCCACGCGTTTTGGTTGCGGATGTTGGCCATTTCGACCAGGTAAGGGTTGAGCGCCGAAACCATGAGCGTGTCCTGGAACAGGGGCTCATGCGTCCGGGGGGTACAGGCTGCGACTACGACGCGGTTGAGGCGGTGCTCGCCGATCTTCTTGGCCATGAGTTCCTGCGTGTCGGCCGAGCAGCTGAACAGGTTGTTTTCGGCCAGCACCACGTTCGGAAGCGTCCGGGCGTATTTGGTGACTTCGTCGACGTTGATGATGCCGGCGATGTTGATCCCGCAGGAGCACACAAAGACGCCGATGCGCACCTCGTCGGCGGACAAATTGCGCTCGGGCGGGTAGGTTTTCTGCCGAGTCAGCTCGCCGCGCGAAGGCATCAGCGCCACCGCCGCCTCGCAGGCCGCCGTCGACGCTTCGGCCACCGACCGCGGAATCGCCTTGGGGGCCTGGAAGGCGCCGGCTACGAACACTCCCGGCCGGTTGGTCGATACCGGCGCGACATCGGTGGTCTTGGCGAAGCGATAGTGATCCAGCTCGAGTCCGAAAATATCGGCCAGGCGCTGGGAGTCGGCGGTCGGCTCCATGCCGATGGACAGCACCGCCAGGTCGAAATCCTCCGCCTGCATGCGGCCGTCCTCGGTGGTGTAGCGCAGGGTCACACCGCAGTTGTCTCTGCCCGGGTCGATCGAATGCGGGCGCGCGCGGATGAAGCGCACGCCCTTCGACTTGGCACCTTCGTAGAAACGGTCGAATTCCTTGCCGTGGCTACGGATGTCCATGTAGAAGATCGCCTGGTCGAGATCGCCGCCCGAGGTGTGTTCGGCCGTCACCAGCGCCTCCTTGATGGCGTACATGCAGCAGACGCTCGAGCAGGTGTTGCGCGAGCCGACGCACTGGATCCAGGCGATGCGGTGCGGCTCCTGGCGGTCTGAAGGCCGTACGAGGTGGCCCATGCAGGGGCCGCTCGACGACAGCAGCCGCTCGTATTCCAGACTGGTGACCACATCGCGGATCCGGCCGTACCCGTAAAAATCGAAGCCGGACGGGTCAAACGGCTTGAAGCCGGGAGCCAGGATCACGGCGCCGACGTTCAGGGTGGCGATCTCTTCCTTGTCTTCGAAATTGATGGCGGAGGTGGGGCAAAATTTTTCGCAGGCCTTGCACTTGCCGCGGGTCAGATAGATGCAGCTCTGCCCGTCGATGGCGTATTTCAGCGGCACGGCCTGACCGTATTTGATAAAGGCGGACTTGCGCTGGTTCATCCCCATGTTGAACTCGTCGTCGACCTTGCGGGGGCATTTCTGGGCGCACAAGCCGCAGGCGATGCACTTGTCCATGTCGACATAGCGGGGATTCTTTTTGACCTTGACCGTGAAGTTCCCGACGTTTCCGGAGACTTCGACCACTTCAGACAGGGTGAGCAGATTGACGTTGAGATGCCGGCCGACCTCGACCAGTTTGGGCGAGATGATTCACATGGCGCAGTCGTTGGTGGGGAAGGTCTTGTCGAGTTGCGACATGACGCCGCCGATTCCGGCGCTCTTCTCCACCACGTGGACATAATAGCCTGAGTTGGCCAGGTCGAGCGTCGCCTGCATCCCGGCGATGCCGCCTCCGACCACCAGCACCGATCCGATGGGTTTGGCTGACATAGTCACCTCTTGGTTAAGGGTATGGGGATAAGGGCTATGGGGGACATGCGCATTTCCGGTCGAGGGAATCGGGCTGAATTCGGATACCGCCTGCATGACGCCTTCCGGGATGCCCTGTTCCCGGCAGAACCGGAGCAACGCTTCCTTTTCAATCAGATATTTCTTTCCGACCGTGGCTGTGGCCCGCAATTTTCCGCTCCGGATCCAATTGGTCACCGTATTGCGGTGCACGCCGAGCCGGTCGGCAAGCTGGCCGACGCGAATTTCAATCATGGACTCCTCCGTTGGTTGTGCGTTGATTCGATTTCCTGCATGATACGCTCGCACATCACCGGTATGGCTGCGCGCACCGGATCGGACAGCCCCGGCTTCACTTCGGAAGGCAGACCGGCGATCTGGGCCACAAAGACCCTGACGTCGATGGGCGTCTCCTCTTTGATCTCGTTGAGCATGTTGGTGGTGGGGAATTGATGCAGTGAAAAGTCGCCGATCTTTTCGGGACGGATTTGCTCGATCTCGATTTCTCGGATTTCACCCGGCGCCAGGTCCGGGCTGTCGGTGACGTCGATGACGATCATCTTGCGGGGTTTCTGAGGCGAAAGAAGCAGATCGAACAGGATGTCGCGGATGGACGTTCCGCAGTCTATCGCTGCGACGGAATCAGGAAGAAGGTAGTTCTTTTCGAGGTGCTCAATGACAGCCGGACCGAACCCGTCATCCCCGATCAGGGGATTGCCACAACCAAGAACCAGACAATCAAACTCGGCAACCGGCTTGAGCATGTTGTGCAATTTATGCGAAATAGATTTGCCATGTCAAGAAAAAAATTATGCAAAATGTGCAATAA
>JALOPB010000172.1 GCA_025454115.1 Desulfobacterales bacterium
ATCGGCGACTTGGTATCGCGAGCGTTCTTTATTATTTTTTGTGCGCTGATCCTTCTGATTCTGGGATGCAAGATCAGACGTCCGTTGGGAGCAGGTGTCGTAATAATATATGGAATTGCCGTCTATATGTATAACCATGGGTTGCTTCGGTTTTGAGGCTCTTTTTCCGACCGATTCAACCACACCCCGTCATCCCATTGGTTTTCAGCGGTCGTTGGGGCCGAAAGAATATCAATACCGGCGGAAGTCGAGATGATATTCGAATACATCCGATTGACGGGCATGGGCGACTCTGTATCTCCCCTGGATATCATCTCGCGGGTATTGTTTCTGGTGATTGCCGGCCTGATGCTCGTCATGGTCGGTTATAAGATCAAGGGAGTGTGGGGCGCTGTCGTGGCATCAGCAGTGGGAGCGGTCTTATTTTTCTATAATGAAGGGATGATACGATTTTAATGAACCAACACGCATTGCACGGTACAGCGGTCGAACTCATCGGCATCAGCCGCAACATACGGCGCATAAGGGAATTGATCGATCAGGTTGCTGAAACCGGTTTCAACGTGATCGTGTGCGGTGAGACCGGCGTCGGCAAGGAATTGGTTGTTTCCAGCCTGTATCAGAAATCGAACCGCTTGGGAAAACCATTTGTTAAAGTCAATTGCGCTGCACTTCCGGATACGCTGCTGGAAAGTGAGATGTTCGGATATGAACGGGGGGCGTTTACCGGAGCGATCCGCACCCGGCGCGGTAAGTTCGAGCAAGCCCATGAAGGGGTGCTGTTTCTGGATGAGATCGGTGATATGTCCCTTCCCCTGCAGTCGAAGTTGTTGCATGTTCTACAGGGCGGCGACTTCACCCCGTTGGGTTCAGAAAAGCCATTTAAAACGGATGTCTGGGTCATTGCCGCTACCAACCGGAACCTTAGAAAAGATGTTGAAGAGGGTAACTTCCGAAACGATCTCTATTATCGTTTGAGCACACTATCGATCCATATTGAGCCGTTGCGCAACCGACCCGAAGATATTCCGGTCCTGATCGATTACTACACCCGGAAATATTCTCAGGAGTTGAACCGCAGTGAAGTGGGAAGACTCAGCCCGGAATCGATTGCAAAACTGTCATCCTACCTCTGGCCTGGGAATGTTCGAGAGCTTCAGAACGTGCTTCAGCGCATCATCGTGCTTGGCGAGAGCGAAGAAACGCTTGAAGCGATGCTGGCCTCTGCACCGCGGGTTCGCACTGATGAATCGAATCGTATCACATCCAGAACCTCGGGAGTGCTTAGCGAAATTTTGGCAAACAACGGTGGGAAGCTGGAGCTTGCCGACCTTTCACTGAAGAAGATTCGTAAAAAAGCAATGAATCAAGTGGAACGCGACTTGATCGGACATGTGTTGATTAAAACCGGATGGAATCGCAGCAAAGCCTCGCGCATTCTTAAAATCAGCTATAAGACGCTGCTGCAAAAAATTGACGAACTATCCATTGTGCCCCCGCCCGAGCTTGCTTGAGCCCCAATCAAGCGCTTTGCCACAGCATCCATCGCTGACTCATAGCGCTCTACCGATTTCTGGACCGGCCCGATCGTTCGGGATATACGGACGCTCAACAACGGCCACCGATAACGTTTGCCAGATCTCGAGCTTGAACAGCGGATTCAGCCGTGCGACGATGAATACGGCTGCTGGTTGACACCTCCCTTGCTTTCTCTATATATAATCAACGCTGCCAACTTCAGTTCAAGACATGGTAAAACTCTTTCAAACTTAGGATGATCCCCATGGAATTCTCTACGCTGGAGGCCATCTCGCCGGTGGATGGCCGGTATCGGCGTCAAACCGAACCGCTTGCCGCTTATTTTTCCGAAAGTGCATTGATCAACTATCGATTGCGCGTAGAGGTGGAGTATTTTATCGCTCTTTGCCGGTTGCCTCTGCCGCAGCTCAAAGAATTCGACTCGGGTCAATTTGAGCGGCTACGGGATATTTACCGCAACTTTTCAATGGCGGACGCCCGCCGGATCAAGGATATTGAAAAGGTTACCAACCACGACGTCAAGGCCGTGGAGTACCGTCTCAAAGAGAACTTCAGCGAGCTCGGGTTGCAGCGATATAGCGAGTTCATCCACTTCGGTCTGACGTCGCAGGACATCAACAACACCGCTGTGCCGCTGTCACTCAGCGAGGGGTGGGGTCAGGTGATGCAGCCGGCGTTGGATGAGGTTATCGCCTCGCTGGGAGCCAAGGCCCGGGAGTGGGTCAGGGTTTCCATGCTTGCCCGGACCCACGGCCAGCCGGCGTCGCCGACCAGCCTGGGAAAAGAGATCCAGGTGTTTGCCGAAAGGCTGAACGTGCAGGTGGGCCAACTCAAAAAGGTGCCCTTCTCGGCGAAATTCGGCGGCGCGACCGGTAATTTCAACGCCCACCACGTTGCCTACCCGGCCATCGACTGGAATGCATTCGCCGATGACCTGGTCAACAATGGTCTGGGTCTCTCGCGCTCGCGCACGACCACTCAAATCGAACACTACGACAATCTGGCGGCTTTCTGCGACAATTTGCGGCGCATCAACACCATCTTGATCGACCTGGACCGCGACATGTGGACCTACATTTCCCTGGACTACTTCAAGCAGAAGATCATCGCCGGAGAAGTGGGCTCATCCGCCATGCCCCACAAGGTCAACCCCATTGATTTCGAGAACTCGGAGGGAAATCTTGGCGTGGCCAACGCCCTGCTGGAGCACCTGGCCGCCAAACTGCCCATATCGCGGCTGCAGAGAGACCTCACCGATTCCACCGTCATCCGTAACCTCGGCGTTCCGCTGGCCCACATGCTCATTGCACTGCGGTCGCTCTCAAAGGGGCTCGGCAAGCTGATTCTAAACGAGGAGGCGGTCCGCGCCGATCTTGAAGACAACTGGGCGGTGGTGGCGGAAGCCATTCAGACGATTCTACGGCGCGAAGGGTATCCGAACCCGTTCGAAGCGTTAAAAGATCTCACCCGAACCCATGCCCGGATGAGCCGTGAAACCATTGCGCAGTTCGTCGAGTCATTGGATGTCTCGCGGGCGGTAAAGGATGAGCTGCGGCGCGTCACTCCCGACAATTACACCGGCATCATCGCTTTCTGAAGAAAAATTGAGCTGCAGGCGGCGTTCGGCCGAGCGGCGGTTGAATAAGCCCCGCTGCCGGCAGGTTAGATTGCCTCGCCGGGTTTCAGTAGTTCCAGCGACACCCGGTTGGCCAACGCCCAGATGGCATCGGCCGCCAGAACATTTTCAATGGAGCGTTCGAACAGCACGTTTATTCTTGCAGGGAATTCTTCGTCTTCTTCCCACAAGAGGTAATACAGGTGCAGCCGCGGAAAAGGCTTCAGACGAACAGCGCCATCCGCCATGTCCATCCACTCGCCCTCCAGCCGACCGGATGCCTGCCGAAAACCGTGGAGGTCTTTGCCGTAGCGCTCAACCAAGGGGGCGGTTCTCAATTCGTGGGGACCTTGGAAGAAATGACCTTCCCGCAAGTCCTTCGTCCCGACGATGTCCCTCCCCAACGGGTAGACGTCCTGCACGTTACCCAGATAGAGGACGCTGACCAGCTCAAGCAGCGGGTCGTCAACTTTTTCCCAATGCGCTCCGACCGGCCGCTGCAGGCAGCGAGCGGTCGGGTCCACCAGGATATTACGGTTGAGGAACTTGAAGACGAGGCGGCCGTCATGCGTTAGCTGGAACTGAGTCTGAGCGCTCAGCTGCAGCAGGTTTTTTTGGTTCAGGCGCTCCCAGTGTTCCGCCGCTACCTTGAGGTGGGATCCGTCGGGGACGTAGGCCGGCGGAGCTATAGATCTTCGGCGTTCCGGCATGGTCAGAAATCCTCTTTAGATTCTCCGCATGGTCTAACAATCTGACATTTCGGGCAGATGTGGGTGCTTCGCTGGCCCACGATGATGCGCCTGATTTTTGCCGCACAGCGCGGGCATGGCTCCCCCGTGCGGCGGAATACGTTCAATTCGTCCCGATTGCGTCCGCGGCGGCGGCCGACCGAGTAGAAATTGGCCTTCCCGGTTCCAAGCGACGTGCCGAGGTTCTTCAAGCCGCGTCGAAGAACATTCTGGATCGCGGCATGCAGGGCTGCAAGCTTTCTCCGCGATAACGTATCCGATCCTTGCCGAGGGTGGAGCCGTGCTTCCCACAGCGCCTCGTCGACGTAGATATTCCCCAGGCCGGCGATGAAGCTCTGATCGAGCAGAAGCGGCTTCAACTGCTGTCGGCGGGAATTCATCATCGTTTGCAGACGCTCGGCGGTAAAGGCCGGATCGAGCGGCTCGGGTCCCAGTCGTCCCAGGATGGTTTCAGGTTCAGACGTCAGATAAATCCGCCCGAACTTGCGCGTGTCGTGGAAGCGCAGTTCGTTGCCGCCGGCAAACCCCAGAACCACGTGTTCGTGGCGCTCCCGGACCGTCCTCTGCGAAACCCAATGCAGCCGACCGGACATGCGCAGATGAATGAGCAGGGTGGCGCCGTCCGTGAGATCGAACACCAGAAACTTCCCCCTGCGGCGCACGCCGGCAAGCCTCTTATTCTGAATTAAACGGCAGAATTCCGCTGCGGAAGGCACGGCGATCGTCCGCTTCCAATAGACCCGGGCGCCAACCAGGGTTTTCCCAACGACGCCGATCGCGCTGAGATCTTTTGCGATCGTTTCAACTTCAGGCAATTCCGGCATAATCAATCATTTAATGAATGCGATTTGGGTGGTTGACAAGCGTTAAGGATCCACATATAGAAAACGCTCAACAGAATTCTTAACAGATTCGCTACGTCGTGCCAAGTTTGAATCCACCCCGGCGCATGTTCGCATGAACCACCCAACTACGAGGAGTGACCATGGACTTCAGCCTGTCGTCCGAGCACGAGATCTTGAGAGAATCGGTCCGCAGTTTTGCTGAAAACGAGATTCAGCCCGTCGCCAGAGAGTTAGACGAAAAAGAGGAATTTTCCTACGACACCATGCAAAAAATGGCAGAATTGGGGCTGTTCGGCGTCTTCGTTTCGGAAAAATACGGCGGTCAGGGGATGGACTATCTCTCCTACATCATCGCCGTAGAAGAAATCGCTCGCGTGGACGGATCCCACGCCGCCACCGTGGCGGCGGAAAATTCGTTGGGGATCGGACCGCTCTATTACTTCGGCAATGAGGAACAAAAGAAAAAATACCTGCCGCCGCTGTGCAAGGGCGAAGCGCTTTGGGGGTTCGGGTTGACCGAACCGAATGCCGGCTCCGATGCCTCCAACTCGAAAACCACTGCCGTGCTGGACGGCAACGAGTGGGTGATCAACGGCAGCAAGATCTTCATTACCAACGCCGCTACCCGGATCACCAGCGGCGTTACGGTGCTGGCGCGCACCGGGGTTCGGGGCGACGGGAAGGCCGAGTTGTCCTGCATCGTGGTGGAGGCCGGCACCCGGGGCTTTACGGCCAAGCCGATGCACGGCAAGATGATGTGGCGCTCGTCTAATACCGCCGAGCTTTACTTCGAGGATTGCCGGGTCCCCAAGGACCATCTGCTGGGCCCGCGAGGCCACGGCTTCCACCAGATGATGCAAACGTTAGACGGCGGACGACTGTCCATCGCCGCCATGGGCCTGGGCGGTGCCCAGGGCTGTTTTGACCGGGCCGCGCGCTATGCCAATGAACGCGAACAGTTCGGCCGCCCCATCGCCACTTTCCAGGCCAGCGCCTTCAAACTGGCGGACATGGCCATGGAAATCGAGTGCGCCCGTCTGCTGCTTTACAAAGCCTGCTGGCTGCGCGACAGCGAAATGGTCTTTTCGAAGGAGGCCGCCATGGCCAAGCTTTACTGCTCCGAGGTCATGTACCGCTGCGCCAATCATGCCGTTCAGCTTCACGGCGGCTACGGCCTGATGAAAGAATACGACGTGGAGCGCTTCTACCGGGACCAGAAGCTTCTGGAAATCGGAGAAGGCACCTCGGAAGTTCAACGCATCGTGATCGCTCGCCACATTGGCGCGAAATGTTTGTGAAAAGGAGTTGTTATGAAAACCAACGATCCGAAATCGGTATTCGAAATTGATTTTTTTGAGAATCTGACGGGCGATATCGCCGCTCCCTCCGCCAAGGACATCGAAGACATCGGGGCGCGTATTCGGGCCATGCGGGAGGAGAAGGGCGTGGCGCTGGAAGAATTGTCACGGCTCACCGGTTTCGATGTGGCCTTCCTATCGGGGATCGAGACCGGTCAGGTCCAGCCTCAGCTGGGAACCATGATCAAACTTTCCAAGGCGCTCGACAGCGCGTTCGGTCGCCTGGTTTCGGGAACCGGGGACAAGCTGTATTCCATCACCCGCAAGAGCGAGCGCCTGGCCACCTCACGGTCCACGTCAACCGCCGGCAAGAAACATCTTTACAGCTACAAAAGCCTTGCGCCGGGCGTTAAGGGCCGCCATATGGAAGCGTTCCTGGTCCAGCTGCTTCCTGCGACCGATACGGAAATTTCCGTGCATGACGGTGAGGAGTTCGTCTTTGTTCTAGATGGGACGGCGCTGCTTGAAATCGGAGGCGAACGCTTCGAACTGGAGCCCGGCGACAGCGCCTATTATCTTGGCACCACGCCGCATATCATTTCAGCCAA
>JALOPB010000014.1 GCA_025454115.1 Desulfobacterales bacterium
AGTCGCGGATGCTCAGGGCCGCCGCCTTGATCAGGAAATCGTTCACGGACGGCCGCAGGCCGAGGCGGGCCTCGAACTCCGGCAGGATCTGCTCCCGGAAGGCGAGCAGGGCGTCCATGCCCACGTCCGAAAAGAAGTAGATGTGCGGGGCGGTGAAGGCGCTTTCCGCCATGCGGCGGGCGATGATCCGGCGCATGCGGTCCATGGGCATGACCTTGCCGAGACGCGGGGCCGCGGCTTCGGCGGCCGCGGCGGCCACGTCGGCCTGCATGATCCGGCCGCGCACGCCCGTGCCGGGGACCGCCTCCAGCGGCAGCCCGGCTTTTTCGGCGGCCCGGCGGGCCAGGTGCGAGGCCGGCGGCGCCGGGGTTGCGGCGGCGGCTACGTCCCGGTGCAGGATGACGCCCTCCGGGCCGCTGCCCCGGACGGCGCCGAGGTCCAGGCCCTTCTCGCGTGCCAGGGCGCGTGCGGCCGGGACGGCCCGCAGGGGCCCGGGTGCGGCCGGGGCGGCGGGAGCCGGCAGCGGCACGGCAACGGCCGGAGCCGGTTCCGGCTCGACAACGGCGGGGGCCGGCCCCGCTCCGAGAAAGCGGGCGGGTACCGCTTCGCCCGGCTCGGTGATGACGGCGACCACGGTCAGAACCGGCACCTTCCGCCCCGCGGGCAGCAGGATCTTCGCCAGCACACCGGCGGCGGGCGATTCCACCTCGGTGACGACCTTGTCGGCCTCCACCACGAAGTTTTTTCAGCCATTCGACGATAATGCCGGTTTCGATGGTAACCCCCAGCATGGGAATGACGACTTCGGTGGCCATTCAGCGCCTCCTTTCTCAGGCATACGCCATCAGGCGGCGGATGGACTCGAGCAGCCGGTCTTTGCCGAAAATGTAGGCCTTCTCGAGCGGCGGGGAGAACGGCACGGGCGTGTCCGGCGAACAGTTGCGCAGGATGGGCGCCTTGAGGTAGTCGATGGCTTCCTCGGCGACGATGGCGGAGACCTCGGCCGCCACCCCGCAGGTCTTGTTGTCCTCATCGGCCACGAGCAGCCGGCCGGTCTTCTTGACCGACGTAAGCAGGGTGTCCCTGTCGAGCGGTGCGAGCGTGCGCGGGTCGACCACCTCGACGTCGATGCCGTCCTTTGCGGCTTCCTCCGCCGCCTCGAGGGCGCTCAGCACCAGGGCGTGGGTGGCGAAGACGGTGACGTCCTGGCCGGGCCGCTTGACGTCGGCCCGGCCGAAGGGGATGCGGTAGCTCTCCTCGGGCACCACGCCCTTGGTGTTGTAGAGCCGTTTGTGTTCGACAAAGACGACCGGGTTGTCGTTCTTCACGGCCTCGATCAGCAGGCCCTTGGCATCGTACGGGGTCGAAGGGGCCGCCACGAAGAGTCCGGGTATGTGCATGAAGACGGAGTGGAAGCTTTGCGAATGCTGGGCGGCGGTGCCGCGGCCGGCGCCGATGTTGATGCGCAGCACCATCGGGACCTTGCCCGTGCCGCCGAACATGTAGTGCATCTTGGCCATCTGGTTGATGACCATGTCCATGCACACCGTGGTGAAGTCGATGAACATGATCTCGGTGACGGGCCGCATGCCGGTCAGGGCCGCGCCCACGCTGGCCCCCACGAAACCGGCCTCCGAAATCGGGGTGTCCACCACGCGGGCCGGCCCGAATTCGGCCTGCAGGCCCTTGGTCACCTGGAAGATGCCGCCGTAGCAGCCGATGTCTTCTCCCAGCAGGACCACCCGTTCGTCTTCGGTCATGCAACTGCGCAGCGCCTCGTTCAGTGCTTGGGTGTACGTGATCTCTCTCATCGGTTCAGGCCCTCGCTTACGTAGACGTCCTCGTACATTTCTTCGATGGCGGGAAATTCGCTCTGGGTCGCAAACTCCACCGCCGCGTCGATGGCCGCCGTGATCTCGCGGTCGATCTCGTCCAGGTCCTTGCGGTCGCTGATTTTTTCCCGGACGAGCTTCGCAACCAGGCGCTGGATCGGACACTTCTCGATCCACTGCGCGATTTCCTCCTTGGTGCGGTAGCGTTCGCCCTGGTTGGGGTCGCCCTCGTGGTGGCCGCGCCAGCGGTAGGTCTTGAACTCGAGCAGGCTCGGCCCCTCGCCGGCCCGCGCCCGGCGCACGGCCTTGGCGGCCGATTCGTAGACCGCGGTCACGTCGTTGCCGTCCGCGATGCTGCCGGGCATGTCGTAGCTGGTAGCCCGCGTGGCGATATCGAGGATGGGTTGATGCTTGACCTGGCAGACCGAGATCCCGTACTGGTTGTTCTCGCAGACGAAGATCACGGGCAGTTTGTGCAGCGAGGCCAGGTTCAGGCTCTCGTGGAAGGTGCCGTTGTTGGAGGCGCCGTCCCCGAAGAAGCAGACCGTCACCTGGTCCGTGCCCCGCCATTTGGCCGACCAGCCGGCGCCGACAGCGATCGGAAGCCCGCCGCCGGCGATACCGTTGGCGCCCAGGATGCCCATGTTCATGTCGGCGATGTGCATGGAGCCGCCCTTGCCCTTGCAATAGCCCGTGCGCCGGCCGAAGAGTTCGGCCATCATGGGCTTCAGCTCGGCCCCCTTGGCGATCACGTGCCCGTGGCCGCGGTGCGTGCTGGTGATGAAGTCGTCCGGCCGCAGGGCGCCGCATACGCCGGCCGCAACGGCCTCCTCGCCGATGTAAAGGTGCGCCAGACCCGGCACCGTGCCGCGGGCGTAAAGATCCGCGATGCGGCTTTCGAACAGCCGGATGGTCTGCATCATGCGGTAGAAGGAGAGGAGTTTTTCCTTGCCCAATTTCATGACAGGCCTCCCAGAGTTGGGTTGAATTCCGAAAGGAAGTTCATATCGGTCATAACCACGCCAGGGTTCTGCAATGCCGGTGCCATGCCATTTGATCTGGCGGTCACCAGGAGGGCGTCGCAATTAACCTACTTGAATTGTTATATATAAGAATTGCTATAGGTCAGTTGTAGGCGTTGCCGATCGGGTCCAAATACGGGGCGAGTGTCGCAGAATCGGACTATTGACTCGGAATGAAACACTTTGGCTTAATTTCGAATTGCTTTTTAGCATTTCCGGGTATAATTCAGGCTTGTTAATAGGCGCCGTTTTTAAACGCGCTGTTACGCATGGGAGTGTCAGACCATGGCCTCTTTAGAAGAACTTCAGAACGCCTCGCCGGATCTGCCGCCCTCCGACGACCCGATTCGCCGGGCCTGGGAGGATGTGATCATCAACCGGCGTGGGCCCGGCTATCCGGTCCGCCAGGTGATCCTGAAATCCTGGCTGCGTTGCCTGGAGCTGGGGATCGATCCGTTCGGCAAACATCCGCCGGCAGTGGTCTCCAGCAGCCGTCTGGCCGAGCTGCAGTCAACCTATCATGAGTTCATCGAAATCGCCCAGCCGGTGCTGGAGATGGTGGAGATCTCGGTCCGCGGCACCGGCTTCATCGTCACGCTGGCCGAGAAGAGCGGGCACGTGCTGATGGTGCGCGGGGACCAGGATGTGCTGGAGATGGCGGTGAAGAACTTCTACGTTCCCGGCTGCCAGCGCTCGACGGAGCATGCCGGCACCAACGGGATCGGCCTGAGCCTGGAAGTGGGCAGCCCCATCCAGATCAGCGGAGCGGAGCACTTCAACCTCAACCATCATCCGTGGACGTGCTCGTCGGCACCCATCCGCCACCCCCGCGGGGAGTTGATCGGCGCGGTGACGCTCTCGGGTCGCGTATCCGGCATGCACCGCCACACGCTGGCTCTCGTCAGCGCGGCGGCTGCAAGCATCGAAAGCCGCCTGCACGAGCGCGACCTCAGCGAGGGCGCCCAGCGGCTGAATTCCATGCTGACCTCCATCTACAATTCGATCTCAGAGGGCTTCATCGCTCTCGATAAAAACCAGCGCATCACCCACCTCAACCGGGCCGCGGGCGCCATGCTCGGCCTGGAGCCCGAGCCTCTGATCGGTCGGCCGGTCACCGATCTGGTCATCTCCGGTGAGATGCTCGCCAAGCAGCTGGACAGCCTCGATTTTGCAGAGGCCACCGAGATCAGTTTCATGTCGTCGGACGGCCCGCGAACTTTTCTGTGCCGGATGGACCCGATCCAGACCTCGGGGATGAAACTCTTGGGGGTGATCATCACCCTGACCGAGAAGCGCCGGATGATCGACATCGCCAAGCGCATCGGCGGCAACTATTCGAAATACGAGTTCGACGATATCCGCGGCAAGAATGCCCCGTTTCTTAAGCAGATCCAACTGGCCAAGATCGCCGCAAAGTCCAACTCGCGGGTGCTGGTCATCGGCGAGAGCGGCACCGGCAAGGAGCTCTTTGCGCAGGCGATCCACAGCCACAGCAGCCGGTGCAACGGACCGTTCGTGGCCATCTCCTGCGCCACCATCCCGCGTGATCTGATCGAATCCGAGCTCTTTGGATACAAGGGCGGCGCTTTCACGGGCGCACGCGAAAAGGGGATGATCGGCAAGTTCGAGCTGGCCCACCGCGGGACGCTGTTTCTCGACGAAATCAACGGCCTGCCGCTGGAACTGCAGGCCAAGCTCTTGCGGGTGCTCCAGCAGAACGAAATCATGCGGCTGGGCGACACGCGTACGATCCCGGTGGACGTGCGCATCATCGCGGCCAGCAACACCGACCTGATGGACGGGGTCGAGACGGGCCATTTCCGCGAAGACCTTTACTACCGCTTGAACGTCATGGAGATCCTCATTCCGCCGCTGCGGGATCGGAAGGACGACATCCCGCTGCTGACCGGCCATATCCTCGACCGGCTTTCGCATGAGATGGGCATCGCCCGGCCCCTGGTGGCGGAGGACGTCATGGAGTCCCTGCTCCACTACGACTGGCCCGGCAACGTGCGCGAACTCGAAAACGTTCTGGAGCGCGCCCTGCTGCTCTGCCAGGGCGGCCAGATCTGTGTCGACCACTTGCCCGCGCGTTCGCGCAAGAAGGCGGCGGAAGCCAGGACCGGCGCCAAGAGCCTTCAGCAGGGGCTGCGGGAGCTCATCCAGACGACGCTGAACGAAACCGGCGGCAATGTCGCCCTGGCGGCGCGCCGCCTCAACATCGCACGCAGTACGCTTTACCGAAAAATGAAGGAATACGAAATCGGATAGGCGTTGGGCATCAGACCTCGTAGCACGCCTGAATCTCGCCGAAGTAAAGGGTGTGATAGTCCTTATCCGGATAAAGCGGATCATAATCGTGCGTCAACTGCGCCGGGTCGATCGGGTTCTTGTAAACGATGCGGCACTCGATGTGGATTCCGGGGATCTGAATGATCGGGGAAACGACGTTACGGCCGGGAGCGGTCTTCAGCCCGCACGCTTTGAACTTGTCCAGATCCCGGCCGGACTTGGTCCCGCAGAAAGCGAGCGCCTTTTTTGCGTCGCCGTTGGGGACGCTGACAGTGAAGTCGGCGGCCTTCTCGATGAGACGGAAGGTATGCCGCGAACTCCGCACCATCACCATCATGACAGGCTTCCTCCAGGCGATGCCGATGGTGGCCCACCCGATGGTCATGGTGTTCAGCGCATCGCCGGCGCGGACCGTGAGGAAAGCGCCTTCCTTGATCTGATTCATTACGCCTTCATAAACCACCTTGAAATCAACGTCTCGCATATGGGTTGCCTCCTGGTCTTCGAGGTGAAAAGAGAATCATTGACTGCAGCATAGGTCTATCAACCCGAATTAGTTGAATATGTGCGGAATAGCATACACCTGCAACGCAAGGCGCTCAAGAGAAAAACGACTGCACGGCTTGAACGATTGCTGAGCCGATGCGGATGGATCGCCTCGAAATGGCATTGACAAAACGGCGAAAACCTATTTGAATTATTTGCCAATATGACCGAATCGGGACGAAGCAAAAATGTCGCTGCCAGCACAGTACTTTCGGGTCGGGGCCGGTGCGGTGATCCTCAACGCATCCGGACTCGTTTTCGCCACCGAGCGTAAAGGTCTTTCTGGATCATGGCAACTGCCCCAGGGGGGACTCGACGAAAACGAAGAACCGCTGCAGGCGGTATACCGTGAGCTGCTCGAGGAAACCGGCATCAGGAAAAACGATCTCGAACTGCTTGGATATCACCCGGAGCCGCTTGCCTATGAATTGCCCGCCGAATTCAGAAAACCCAAAACCGGACGGGGCCAGGTCCAATATTGGTTTATCTTCCGGTACCAGGGCAACGAGAGCACGATCGACGTCAAAAGCCGAGACGAAGCCGATTCATGGCAGTGGATGACGTTCGGCAGCCTGGTGGATGCCGTGGCCGATTTTCGAAAACCATTGTATGAAAAACTGTATGAGCGTTTTCGGGGCTATTTTCTGACGCATGGCGATTCCTGAAGCTTATGGCTCCGGATAATCGACTCCGTCCGCATCTGAGCAGAGGTATTTCTATGGATTTCTTGGAAAGTAGTTGCAGGAGGCGGCGGCTGGGTTAGAGGTTTTAGCCTATTTAAGCCAAAGGTTGAGAAGCAGCCATGATAGGTAAAGGGATATTAGCATCGAGATTCGTTTCAGAGAAGATGCCATACGCCGCCCCCCTTAATTTCATTATCGGCAACCTGGAGAAAACGTTTAGGCAAAAAAAACCGAGCGGTCGGGGATGGCCGCTCGGCAAAAAAGGAGAGACAAGGGCTTAAGGATGGAACCCTTGCTGAAATGAACTTACCAATCGGGAATGGATTATTAAATACGGTCAATCATGTATTTTTAGCATAAGACAAAAGTTCCAGGCCGGCCGCCGTAAAGCAGGTTAGACCGGCTCTCAGCGCTGGTTCAACGGCTGGCGCAAAGGTGGGGGTATGCAGCCTTGGCAGCCGGCCGGGGTCGTTTTGAATTCGAGCAAAAAGTTCAGGCTCGGTGGCGCCCAGAAAAAACAGGGTCAACGCGACCGGCGGATCGACTTCTCCGAAGCGGCTGAAGTCCTCGCTTCCCAGCAGCGGCCGGCAATTCTTTACGCTGCCGGATCCGAGCCAACCTTGAAATACACCGGCCAGCCGGCCGCTAAGCTGCGGATCATTGGCTACGGATGGAGTTGGAACAGCGGCCCGTTCCAATTCGGGCTTCAGATCGGCCCCTGCCCCAGCCGCTTGTGCAAGGCCGTTTAACGTCTCTTTAACCTCGGCCACCAGGCGTTCCAGCCCAGCTTGTCCTTGCGCTCGCAAGGACAGCTCAAGAACGACCCTTTCCGCCATGCTGTTGCGGCTGCTCCCGCCTTCGATTCTGCCCACATGGATGACCACGGCCTCGCGCGGATCGGTCCGCCGGCTCACGATGGTTTGAAGCGCCAGGACAAACTGAGCCGCCAGCACAACCGGATCGATTCCCAAATGCGGTGCGGCCCCGTGGCCCGGCCGGCCTTTTATGGTCACATCGATGGATTGACAGGCGCTGGTAACATAGCCCGGTCCGATGGCGATCTCGCCTGCGGCAAGGCCCGGGTCGACGTGCAGCGCCAGAGCCCATTTCGGGCGCGGAAATCGGCTATAGAGTCCGTCTTGCAGCATCAGCCGCGCCCCGCCGATGGCCTCCTCGGCCGGCTGCGCCACAAGCAAAAGCGAACCACCCCAATCCTGCCGGAGAGCGGCCAGAACCCTGGCCGCACCGATTAGAATCGTCGTATGCAGATCGTGGCCGCAGGCATGCATGACGGGTACCGGCTGGCCCTGAGCTCCTTTGGCGATCTCGCGGCTCGCGTAGGGCAACCCGGTTTCCTCCTGGATGGGCAGAGCGTCCATGTCCGCCCGCAGCATCAGGACCGGACCAGGGCCATTTTCAATAACGCCCACGACCCCATGCCCCCCCACTCCGGTGGCCACGTTACAGCCGGCCGCCGACAATTCTTCAGCCACCTGACGCGCGGTCCGGACTTCCTGGCCGGAAAGCTCCGGATGGGCATGCAAGCGCCGGTAGAGATCAACGAGGGATAGCGCCTGCGAGTCGATGAGCTTCAGGGCCTTTTTCTGGAGTACGGGGGAGATGGTCATTTCGCGGGGCAGCCTTCCTTTGCCTTTCTTCCAAAAGCCGAGAGCGGCATCGGGACCAACGGCGGGCGAAGATTGAGAGGCTTCAGGCACTCGCCCGGGACCCCTTCCAGCCGCATCAGTTCCGCGGCAATGCCCTCGCATCCGCGGCCCTGGCAGGGCCCCATGCCCAGCCGGGTCGGCTTCAATGCCGTCAGGTCTCGTTCGCCCGCTCTCATCCGTTTTACAAGCTCTCCCGCACAGACGCCTTCGCAACGGCAGACCACGGTTTCGGGTGTGGTCACTCGGTAGTGGCCATCCCGCGGAGTGAAGATGTTGTGGTACCGCACCAGGTAGGCTTCCAGTCTGCGCCTGGCGCGAGTCCATTTGCGGCTGGACTCGTCGAACAGCCGGCAGTCGATGCGGTTGAGGCTCCAGGCGGCGTGAAGACCGGCCAGGCGGCCCTGGACCTCGGACCAGTCGGCCCCGCCGACCCCGGCGCCGTCGCCGGCCAGATAGACACCCGGCAGAGAACTCTGTCCCCAGGCATCGGTAACGGGGGTGAAGCAGCGCCGTTTCCAATCATACTCGGTGCGGCAACCGACCAGGCGGGCCAGTCGGACTGATGGCTGCAGCCCGAATCCGATCCCCGCCGCATCGACCGGGACCTGTTTCTCCGATCCGGCGATGGGTGCTCCCCCACCGTCAAGGCGGACGATCGTAGCCGCCTCCACGCATTTATTCCCGTAAATGCGCTTCAATCCCCAGCCGAATCTGAGCTTCACGCCTCGCACGAAGAGCTCCTTGAGGTAGGCCAGGCTCTCCGTGATCAGCCGCGGCCACCTCGGCATGGCGAGGCCCAGACTCGCCCAGCCGGCAAACGGCACGGCTTCATACCAGCCGGCCAGGCGTGCGCCCGCGCGCGCCAGGGCGGCACCGGTTCCGACCAATAGAGGTCCGGATCCCGCCAGCAGCACCCGCCCTTGAGGAACGATGCCCTGGGTGGATGTCATCTTTTGCATGGCGCCGATGCTGAAAACACCCGGCAGCGTCCATCCCGGAAACGGGATGACCCGTTCCTGCGCCCCTTCGCAGACGATGAGCTTTTCATAACTCAGATCAAGATTGCCGCCGTCATGCTGAACGCTCAGAACACCGGGTCCAAACGCGCCCCACACCAAAGCGCCATTCAAGAGGCTGATGGAGCGGCCGAATGGCCCGATCTCCCGGATGAGGCGTTTTCCGGTCGCATGCCGCGGGCGGGCCAGGCCGGGCGGCACGCGAAATCCGGCCGATGGCTGGCGGTAGACCTGCCCGCCGGGGGATGAAGCCTGATCGATCAGTGCCGTGCGGATCCCGGCCCGCCCGAGCTCGATGGCTGCAGCCATCCCGGCCGGCCCCATCCCGACCACCACCGCCTGGAAGCGATGCGTCATGAGCGGGGTCCTCTTTTCTCGACCCGGCGGGTTTCGACCTTGAGGCCCGGGCTCACCGGGGCCTGGCAGGCGCGCACGCCGCTGACGCCGCCGATCGTCATCATGCAGCTGCAGCACTGGCCGATGTTGCAGAAAACACCCAGCGGTCGGCCATCATGACTCTGGCAGACGAAAAGGCCTGACGACAGCAGCGCAGCCGCCACGCTTTCGCCTGCAAACGCAGGCACCGGCCGGCCATCCACTTCAATCTCAAGCGGCGTCCCCCGCTGCACGGTTTCCAACCGCAGGAATCCGGGCTTTGCTTTCATAAACCACCGTTCGGTTGTTTGCAGCTACACCGTTTTCTCGACGCTGCCGAAACGCGACCAGGCGAACGCCGAAAGATCCAGGCTCGGCCGGCCGGCCGTTATCCATTCACAGAATAGTTTTCCCACCACGGGACCCAGGCAGAATCCGTGACCGGAGAACCCGGAGGCCACCCACAGGCCGACGACGCCGGGTACCTTGTCCAGGATGGGAATGCCGTCGGGAGTCCAGGTGGTGATCCCGGCAAATCCCCGGATAATCTGGATGTCGGCCAGGAACGGAAATGCTTCGGGAAAGTCTCTCGCGACATCCTCGAAGCTGGAAAGGGTCTGGCTGGTTTCAAGCGCTCCGATCGGAATACCGCGCACGCCGAGGTGCAAGTTGCCATCCTTAGCCTGGCGGAGATAGCCTTTATCGAAACTGACGAACTCCCGGATAACCGGCGAAACCGGCTCGGTGACCAGAATTTGGGACTTGCGGAAAGCAACCGGGAAATCAAGCCCGAGCGATGCCAGGAGCTTGCGAGCCCAGGGTCCGGCCGCATTAACGGCCGCCGGACAGCGGAAGTGACAGGAAGACCCGCGGGCGCCGGTCAAACGCTTTCCGGATACGTCCAGGCGCCGAATTTCTTCATGGTCATGCAGGGCCACGCCGGCGCGCGTGAGGGCATGCGTCAGGGCGCGACCTAAAAGAAGCGGGTTCGCGGTACCGTCTCTGGCGCAGTAAGTTCCCCCATAAAGCTCGATCTGCTCGGACAGCACCGGCAGCCGGGCCCGCACCTGCTGCGGGCTCAACAGGCGAACGTCGAGGCCCAGCCCCCGCTCGCGCTCCACGCGGGCCGTATCCTCTTCATGCAGCTGCCGGGTCCGGTGCAGGCGCAGGCTCCCGCCCTGGAAATATTCGATGTCCTCACCGAGCTGTTCGCCAAGGCCCTGCCAGAGCGCCACGGATTCCATTGCCAGCGGCAGCTCGGCCGGGTTGCGGAATTGCTGCCGCACGCCGCCGCCGCTGCGGCCGCTGGCCTCGCGGAAAAGCGGACCCTTATCGGCCAGGCAGACCTTGAGGCCCTTTCGAGCCAGGCTCAGGGCGATGAAGCACCCCGTGATGCCCCCTCCGATCACCAGGACATCGCAATCGACGGTTTTCAGATCACTCAACTTCGAACTCCTTCAACGCTGCAAACAACCCTCCCACCCCTGCATTTTTCAACTCCATGACAGCTTGGACGACCGCCTGCACTTTTTCGGGTCCCGCAAGCATGCCTGCCAGTTTATGGAACTTGGATGTCAGCTCCTCGCCCGAAAGCGGGTTGTCCGGGTCGCCCCGGGGGTACCGCACTTCTTTTGAGAAAGCCCCCCTGGACGTGTGGACGACCAGCCTCGCCCCGGCCCGCGCCGGAAATTCCGCTTCAAACCCGGCGTCACGATGCAGGCTGACCTTCCGGGCGAACGCCGTGAGCCGATGATCCCCCAGGAGGTCGGCCGACATGGGCAACAGCGCGCCGGGTCCTTTCAATGCCGCCACCGCCAGACAAAATGGCAGCGAGAATTGGGCCTGTTCCAGGGTGGCGGGCTCCGGAAGATGATTGAGACCGATGGCTCGCTTGAAGGTGAAGACCTCCGCCCGGTCGACCTCGCCGGGGGAAAGACCCTGCCGGGCGAGAATCTGCCAGGCATCCAGCGCGGCGTGCAACCAGCGGCAACAGGCGTAGGGCTTGAAATAGGTCCGGAGGATCGCCCACTCCTCGCCGAAGCCTTCCGTAATCGCCCGGCTGCGGTAGTAATCGGGATGGTCCCAGATGTCCAGCGGACCGGCGAACCCCTGGGCGGCCAGATCCACCGCTGCCAATCCGGCGCAAGTCCCCCAGGGGATGCCCTCCTTGGTGTGATGGCCGAATCGGCTGTAAGCCGAAGCCGATTGCAGCGGCGCGTGGATGCCGCTGACCGCCAGCGCGTGAGCGAGGACCTCGGATCCCCTGCCTTCCAGCCGGCAACGCACGGCAGCCGCCCCGAAGCCGCACCAGCGTCCGGTCGAAAACGTGTCCATGGTAGCGGGGTTGCGGGCCGCCGCCGCCCGCACCGCGACTTCGTAGCCGATGGCCAGGCCGGCCAACAGATCCCGGCCGCTTGGATTCAGGGATTGGGCCACGGCCAGCGCGGTCGGGACGAGCGAGGCCCCCGGGTGCCCGCCGGCCGCGCGATTCCCATCGTCGAGATCCAGGGCGCTTGCCGCGACGGCATTGCAGAACGCCGCCCCGGCTTGGGACAGGCGAACGCGGGTAAACCAAACGCCGGCCGGTCCCGCCGGGAAAAACCGACGCCCGAAATCCCGGGCCGCACGCGCCGATTCCTGGCCGAACCCGGCCATCGCCGCGCCCAGCAAGTCCAGCAGGCACCATGCCGCCCGATCCAGAGCGGGTTCCGGAATGTCTTCCGTCCGGAAGGCGCTGACTAATCGGGAGATTTCTTGGACCGTCGTGGTTTTCATGGGGCCGCCTGGGAGAAGTTCATAGCGAATGCTATTAGTGGCATGTCATGTCTCGTACAGATGACACATCACCTCGCCCCCTCCGGGAAGTGGCAATGAACGCGGTGGCTCCTTCCGGCAGCGGTCCATGACCCGGGGGCACCGCGGATGAAAGGAGCATCCGGGGGGAAGCTCGATGGGGCTGGGGACGTCTCCGGACAAGAGTCTTCGCTCCCTTTTGCCGGGGTGAACCCTGGGGATCGGGATCGCGGCCATCAGGGCCTGGGTATACGGGTGTCTGGGATTGCGGCAGATCTCGCTCTCCTTGTTGAGTTCCACCACTTTCCCCAGGTACATCACGGCAATCCGGTCGGCGATATGCTCGACCACCCCCAGGTCATGCGAGATGAAAAGATAGCTCAGGCCGAAATCGTCCTTCAATCGATCGAGCAGGTTCAGGATTTGGGCCTGAATGCTCACATCCAGGGCCGATACCGGTTCGTCGCAGACGATCAGAGACGGATTCAATGCCAGGGCGCGGGCGATGGCCAGCCGCTGGCGTTGACCCCCCGAGAATTCGTGGGGATAGCGGCTGCTGTGTTCCATGCGCAGACCCACGGTCTCCAAAAGCTGGAAGACCCGCTGGCGGCGCTCGCCGGACTTGAGCCCCTCGTAAAGCATCATCGGCTCGGCCAGCATGGCCTCCACGGACATGCGCGGGTTCAACGTCGAAAAGGGGTCTTGAAAGATCATCTGAAACTGGGGCCGCATGCGGCGCAGATCCGTTTCCGGGATGGCGTTCAGGTCCGTGCCCTTGAAAAACACCTTGCCCTCCGTCGGCCGCTGGAGAAACACCACGCATTTGCCCAGCGTGGTCTTGCCGCAGCCGGACTCCCCCACCAGGCCCAATGACTCACCCGGACGAATGGCAAAGGACACCCCATTGACGGCGTGCACGTGCCCGACCGTCCGCTTGAGCACTCCTTTCCGGATCGGAAAGTGCTTCGTGAGCTCGGTCACCCGGAGGATGGCATCTGCGGTTCCGGTCATGCCCAGCCTTCCTCCACCGCCCGGCAGGCCACCCGATGGTCGCCGCCACGCTCGATCAGCAACGGCTGGCCTTGGCGGCACTCCTCCCGGGCCAACGTACATCGGGGATTGAAAACGCATCCATCCGGCATATCGAACATGCTCGGAACCATCCCGGGGATCTCCACCAGGTTTTTCTTCCCCAAAACGCTTTTGCGGCCGGGAAAGGGAACGGACGCCAGCAGGCCGCGGGTATAAGGGTGCAGCGGCCGGTTGAATATCTCCTCGGAGGGTGCGTCCTCGACCACGCGGCCGAGGTACATGACGATGACCCTGTCCGCCATTTCGGCCACCACCCCGAGATTGTGGGTGATCAGAAGAATCGCGGCCCCGGACCGCTCCTGCAATTCGCGCATCAGGGCCAGGATCTGGGCCTGAATCGTGACATCCAGCGCCGTCGTCGGCTCGTCGGCGATCAGCAGGGACGGGTTGCAGGCCAGAGCCATGGCGATCATCGCGCGCTGCCGCATGCCGCCGCTCATTTCATGGATGTATTGACGGGAGCGCTGGCCGGGCTCCGGAATGCCGACCCGGCCCAGGATCGCCTCCACCGATTTCCAGGCAGACCGCCGGTCCTGGCTGGTATGCTCGAGGTAAACCTCCGCGATCTGATCGCCGACGGTAAACAACGGGTTCAGAGAGGTCATCGGCTCCTGAAAAATCATGGCGATCTGGTCGCCGCGGATGCGCCGCATGGCCTCTTCGGAGAGGCCCAACAAATTCTGCCCGCCGAACTCGATCGCTCCGTTGACGATCCGGCCAGGGGGATCGGGTATCAACCGCATGATCGACAGAGCGGTTACGCTCTTGCCGCACCCGGATTCTCCCACCAGACAAACCGTCTCCCCTGCGTGCAGGCTGAAACTGACCCGGTTGACGGCCGGCACGACTCCCTCCGGAATGCGAAATTCCGTCGTCAGATCGGCTATTCTTAAAATTTCGCTGGCGTTCTTTTCCATATCCGGATTCCGGGATCCCGCGGCTCCTGGGTCTACCGCCGCAATTTGGGGTCCAGAATGTCCCTCAATCCGTCGCCGAACAGATTGAAGCCGACGACGGTGATGAAAATGGCGCCTCCCGAGTAAACGCTCACCCAGTAGGCATGGCCCATGAAGTCCAGGCCCTCGCGCACCATCCGCCCCCAGCTGGGGGTCGGCGGCGGAACCCCCAGGCCGATAAAACTCAGGCTGGCTTCGGTGATGATGATCGCTCCCACCCAGAGAGCGCCCATGACGATCACATCCCCGAGGACGTTCGGCAGGATATGCCGGAACATGATCCGTGCATCGCTCATGCCCATGGCGCGCGCCGCTTCGACGAAGTCGTTCTGCCGGACGCTGAGCACCGCCCCCCGGCAAAGCCTTGCAAAGCGCGGAGCGATGCTGATCCCGATCGCGATGACCAGGCTGGTCATGCCGGAGCCCAGTGCGGCCATGAAGAGAATGCCCAGGATCAGCGTCGGGAAACACATCAGCACGTCGACGACCCGCATGGTCAGGTTGTCGATGAGGCCGCCCTTGTAACCGGTAACCAGCCCGATGATCGTCCCCAAGACCATCGCCAGCAAAACCGAGAGCACGCCGACCAGCATGCTGACCCGACCGCCCCAGATCACTCGGCTCAATACGTCCCGGCCGAAATTGTCCGTGCCGAGGAGGTGGTTCGAGCCGGGCGCCTTGAAGCGCTGGGACAGGGACTGGTTGAGCGGGTCCGGAAGCGGAAGGTAGGGGGCTGCGACGCAGGTCACCACCACGGCCAGCGACAAAATGAGTCCCACCAGGGCCGCTTTGTTCTGAACGAAGGTTCGAATGATCTTACGGCGGGTGTCGTGGTTCACGGCGCCTGCTATTCGTAGCGGATCCGGGGATCGATCAGGCCGTAGCTCAGATCGGTAATCAGGTTGATGAAAATCACGATGGCGGCATAAACGGTCATGATGGATGTGATGGTGATGTAGTCCCGGTTGAGCATGGAACCGACGATGAGGCTGCCTAACCCGGGCCGGTTGAAGATGATTTCCGTCATGACGGAGGACCCGATCAGGATACCGGCGTAGATCCCGAGAACCGTCACAATCGAGACGCTCGCGTTTTTCAAGGCATGCTTGAAAATAACCTTGGCCTTCTTCAACCCCTTGGCATGCGCCGTCCGGATGTAATCCGCCCCCAATACGTCCAGCATGGTGGACCGCGTCATCCGGGTCAGGTAGGACATCATCAGCAGCCCCAACGTGAGAGAGGGAAGCACGAGGTGATGCATCCGATCCCAAAAATCACCGGTGGCGCCGACTCCCATGACGGGCAGCAGATCGAGTTTCATGCTGAAAATCAGAATCAATAGGACCGCGATGTAGAAGGAGGGAAACGAAAGTCCGGCCAGAGAGACGAAGCGGCCCGTATAGTCCCAAAAGGAATTTCGCTTCAGCGCCAGAAAAATCCCCAGGGGAATCCCGGTGACCATACCGAAAAGAAGGCCGAAGAACGTCAGCTCGAGGGTGTGCGGCAATGCATTCTTGAGCTCCTTGAGAACGGGGGCGCCGGTGATGAGCGAATTTCCGAAATCGCCTCGGATGAAGTTGTAGAGGTAGAGGCCGTACTGCTCGAAGAGCGGCAGATCCAGGCCCATCTGCCGCTTGAGGACCTCGAGGGATTTTTCGGTGACATAGTCGCCCATGACGGCGGTGGTCGGGTCCCCCGGGATCACCCTGACCAGTATGAAGATCATGGTCAGGGCGAACCAGAGGGTGGGAATGGCCATCAGGACCCGTCGGATGGTGTAGGAGAACATGACGGTTCCTATGCCGTTACTTGATGTCGGTCTTTTCGGTCAGCTGGTAGTGCAGCGTCATGTTGGATTTCAGGTCGTACCCCAGGTCGATGTTATTTTTCCGCGCGAAAAGGACGTACGTGATCCGCAACGGATACGCCGGCAGGTCTTCCATGACCTTCTGTTGAGCCTTCACCCAGAGCGCCTTCTGCTTTTCAACGTTCGGTTCGACCCGCGCCTGGTCCAGAAGGTCGTCGACTCCCGGCGCCGCCTTTCCGTAGTGGCTGAAATTGGTGATGCCGGTGGGGGTTCCGACGATCGAGTTGCTGTGGAAGAACTGGGTCATCATTTCGTCCGCTATCGGGAAGCGGGCGGCGCCGTAAGGCACCAATGCGTTGAGGTCCTGCCGGATCATCTTGTGCATGGTCGGGTGATCGACCATCTTGATCTCGAAGCCGACGCCGATTTTCTGCAGTTGCCCCTGAAGCAGTTCCGCCGAGTTGAGGTAAATCGGGCTCGTGACGAATTCCCCCAGGTGGAACCCGTTGGGGAAACCCGCTTCCTTCAAAAGGGCCTTTGCCTTGTCCGGGCTGAATTCATACTTCGCCACCTTGTCGGTGAATCCCAGATAGCCGGGCCCGATGACCGAAACAGCATCGCCGGTGATGGAAAGCCCGTAGCTCTCTCTGAACTCACCACGATTGATGGCGTGCGCGAGCGCGCGCCGCACCCGGACATCGTCCAGGGGTTTCTTGGTCATGTTGAAATGAACCATGGTCAGCTCACCCGGCGGCAGCGCGTCGACACTGACGTTCTTTTCCTTCTTCATTTTTTCGACCCACCACTCCTGTTTGACCCCTTCGATCATGTCCAGCTCGCCCTTGAGGAAGGCCATTTCTCGCGCCTGGTCCACCGGGACAAAGTGATAGACGACCCGGTCGATCTTGGGCTTGCCGCGGAAGTACTGCGGATGGGCGACCAGTATGGTCTTTTGCTTGGGAATGTATTCCTTGAAAGCGAAAGGGCCGGTACCGACCGGGTTGAGCTTGAAGTCATCCCCGTATTTTTCAACCGCCTTCTTGCTGAGCACCATGCCGCCGTGGAAGTTCAACACCAGTCCGAGCATGGAGGGGACATTGTTTGCAAGGGTGATTCGAACGGTATAGGGGTCGACCGCCTCCACTTTTTCAAATGCCGTGTACCCCGTAAACCAGATGCTGGTTTCCTTGTTGGCGGCCTTCTTGAGGCTGAACACGACATCCTCAGCCGTCATTTCACCGAACCCATGGTGAAACTGGACGCCCTTGCGCAGATGAAACGTCCAGACCTTTCCGTCCGGTGTGGACTCCCAGCGTTCGGCCAGGTCGGGCTCGATCAGCTCCAGGTCGACGGAACCGGGCTTCCACCGGACCAGCCCGTTAAAAATGGAATCCATGATCGGCAGGTTGGCGGTGGTTGCGGACCGGTGGGGATCGATGATACCCATGTCGGCCGAAAAAACGCCGATGTTGAGAACCTTTTCCGCAGCGGCGGGCTGGCCCGCGCCCAGAAGAAGGGCGACCGCAAGCATGGCCAGCACGAAGCATTTAAACTCTTTCATTGGAGTTCCTCCTTGTTGGTTTACGGGTTGGTGAAAAGGAGCAAGTGTCGATCAATAGATGTTTGGGAGGCGGAATGAAGCCGAGGCTCCGACACGCTGCGGGTCCCTCGACGGACATAACGGTTGAAATACCTTGCGAAGCTCAATGCAAAAATCCCTGTTCCTTTTTCTATAATTTGGTCTTTCGCCAGGTCAACTGTCTTGTAACAATCGGAAATCAGATTAAATCCTGTAACGAACGGGGGATTTATTGTCAAGGAGAGATTCTGGTTTCATCCGCGATATGGAGTGTCAATTCTAATGCATCCAGAAAATTTGCCGATTACTTCGATGGTAAAAAGCTTTCAAATTAGGCTGCGGGGACTATTTTTTTTGGGCCGGCTTTTCCCCTATTGCAAGGATGGCGAATGATCTGGATTTTAGTACTTATCGTAATTTTCGCGATCGGGCTATTTTTCCTGGCAAAGCGCGCCGAAAAGAGGAGGCCAGCGCAGGAAACCTTCTCCTACCAAAAATCCGGAACGCTATTCACCGCCGCCGAACGTTCCTTCCTGGGCGTCCTCCATCAAGCGGTCGGAAACAATGCCGTAATCTTCGGAAAAGTCAGGGCGGCCGATGTCGTGGAGCCGAAAGCCGGTCTCAGCCGCAGCGCTCGCCAAAAAGCTTTTAACAGAATCTCGGCCCAGCAATTCGATTTTTTGCTGTGTGACAAAGAAGACTTATCGGTGGCCTGTGCGATTGAGCTGGATGACGGGCCGCACAACTCCAAACGTCGGCAGGAACGAGATGAATTCCTGAAGGGGGTCTGTGAAGCATCCGGCATCCCGCTGATCCTAGTTCCGGCCAAGTCGGCATATGTCATTTCTGAAGTAAAAAGGCTTCTTCCGCGCTATTTGACCGCCAAAGATTCACCTGAACCGAAACCATCGCCGGTGCCGTCCATCGAGAAATCAGATAACAACGGGAAGGTCTGCCCGAACTGCTCATCCTCGATGGTAAAACGTGTGGCCAAGAACGGCAAACACGCCGGCAAACAATTCTGGGCTTGCAGCGCTTATCCGAAATGCAAGACGATTGAGACGATCGGCGTATGATGGCGCGGTTCTGGCCGGTGCGGTCGTACCAAACTGAAGCAGTCCGCAAATTTTTGCAGCGGCATGCCGATTCAGATCGACTTTTCCCACCCTTGCCCGAAATCCGCCAGCGGCCGTATCTCCTGCACCTCGAAGGTGAGGGCTGCATGAATCATCTTGGCAGCAGCCTCTCCTGCGTGCGCCGCAATCTTCGCCTTCATCTGGTCGAGCTTTTCGCCGCCCGTGGAAAGATCGGTCATCTTGACGTAGATCCTCACGCCCTTCCATTCAGAAATCGACTTCCCCGGCTCCATGATCATAAAGACCGCGTTGGGGTTATCCTGCAGATAGGACAAGGTGCGGTTCTTGGTCAGCCCCATGATGATCGTTTTTTCGTCTACCATGTACGGCGATCCGAAATAGGCGGAATTGACTTTCCCGTCCTTGCTGGCGGTGCTGAGCGTGCCCAGCCGAGGCTGCTTGTTGAAATAGTCCATGAGCTTGGATGACATCGGTATCTCCTTTCTTTAAAATGCGGTTTGAGGTTTTGGAAGAAGTCACCAGCGAGTGTTCACGCTATGGAAATTACTTTTGTCGTCGTGCAGAAGTCCAGAGTCGTCTTTATTGATGTAGCCGGGCATGACCCCGCTACTGAGATTTCGCAGGACTGTATCCCGTTTTAGGTTAACAGCGTTTTTGCAGGTCCTCATTCAACCATCAGAAACGAATACCGGTTCATCGCTTGCTTATAATCCGTCAGCACCTCGATCGGAAAGCCCAATTTGCGGACCGTGGCAAAGACATCTACCCCAAGACCTTCCGGACAGGGACGGGAGAGCTGTAGGTTTTTGCATTCACTGCGTGAGCCTGGGCAATCTTCACACATCCGGCACTCGTCCATGAAAAGCAGAAAGGCTTTCTGATGACCGGCTAAAAACGCTGCCCTTTCGAGCTTTAATAGCTTTGCGTTGGTTTTTCGACTGAACTCTTTCCGGTCTTCGGGCTTGTTGAGCTTTTTCTGGAAGTGAATGACGGCGATATGCTCGTATTCGCAAAAAAATTCCCGGCATTCGGTGACCGAAGGCACCGACGGCGGGCAGGTACCCTTCTTCCCGTAGCTGGAGCAGCCGTACATGCATTTGAACCTCGGCCACTGAGATACGACCACATCCTTCCCTGAAATCCATTTGAAATCGTCGTAGCCGTTCTCGCGGATAATCGATTCGATATTGGCCCGGTCCATTTCAATCGTCCTCCATTAGCAACCTTTCATTTTTCCGCAATTTCCATCCGAGAGCCTACCACGCTTTTAGCCGGCAGGCCACTTTCTCAATGAACACATTTCCCGCGCCCTGAAAAGGACGCATTCCAACTCTAAACCGCCAGCGCATTCATGCCTGGCAAGAAAAGGAGTGTGTTATGAAAGCAAGAATTACTTTGGCAATGGCATGTTTCATCGGATTTATTCTCTGTTCGGCCGCAGTAGCCTATTATCCCGCGCTGATCGTGCGCGAGTGCCCGCACTGTAAGGCACATGTCGTCCAGGAGGACACTCTTTCTGGCAACACCATCGGCGCCAAGTATTACACCGACGGCAAGCGCGAAGCGAAGATGCTTCCGGATCATCCGGCGCTGGTGAAATGTCCTGTTTGCGGTGGACTGTTCTGGGTCCAAGAATCTGTTGAGGTGGACGTTGGCTTCGAGGCGGCGGAGGGGAAACAGAAGGTGTTGGCTCCATCAGAAAAGGAAATGCTGAACTTTCTGACCGGACAGGAACTGCCAAAAGAGAAGGAATTTTACCTCCGAATGTGTTGCCGGTGGAAGGTGAACGACGCCTGGCGCCATGTGGCTAACGCGAAGCCGTCCTTCTCGCCAGAGCAGGTAAAGAACCTCGAAGCCTTGTCGGCGCCTTTTGATGAATCCCTGCCAGGCCATCGAATCCTGAAGGCCGAAATCGCGCGAGAGTTGGGAAGATTCGACGAGTACCTGTTGCTTCTGTCCTACCAGTTCGACGAGGATTACGGGTTTGTGGTGAGCTTCATCAGGAAACTTGCGCAAAAGAAGGTGCGGGCGGTGAAGCCTTTTGAACAAGGTAAGTGAACCTTTGACAGAGCTTGTCCGCGCCGGTAAGATTTGTAATCGCCACGGAAAAGCAAATGAAGATGCGAAAGAGAGTCAGAAGACTTGCGAATGTGAAAACCTCTCCAGAGGCTTGGCTTGCTGGTATCCGGGAATACGTGATGTCCATTTTCAAGTGCGGAGCGCATTCCATCCACGGGCCAAGCCACTGGCAAAGGGTCGATACATTTGGTCTGAATATCGCTGAAAGCAGTGGTGCCGATCTGACAGTAGTGCGCCTTTTCGCTCTCCTCCATGACTCCTGCCGGCAGGACGATGGCGCGGACCTCGATCATGGGCCTCGGGCGGCTGAAATGCTCGGCCGAATCGTCCCAACCGTCTTCGCTATCGACCCTGGCCGCTTCGACTTGCTCAATGAAGCGATTCGGCTTCACACCTCTGGTCTAACCACGAATGAACCGACCATCGGAACCTGCTGGGATGCCGACCGGCTCGATATCAGAAGAGTGGGAATGACCCCAAACGTACAATACATGAGCACGGAGGCTGGGAAGAATATGACTGGAGTGGGATAGCCGGGTTGGTTTGAAATAGCGGTGGCTCGGTTTCTCTAATTTTTTTATTGTTGTTTTTGGCAAGCTTAAAAACAATGTTGCCATAGGAGCTTATAGTGTCTGCCAAATTAGTGGTCTGTTTTGCCATGATGTCTTTATTATCGGCGCAAGGATGTACAACTTATGGACCATCTCGTACAAAAGCTATTAAGAAAGTGGATGAACTACAGATTACAGCTGGAGGTATTATGGATGCCGCCAGCCGAGGCGATGTAGAAAAGGTTAAAAAAATTTTAAGCCAAAAACCCGATCTCGTAAACGCAAGAGACGCTAACGGAGCAACACCCTTGCACATGGCTGCCAATCCGTTGTCAAAAGGGATCAATAGGGCATTTGGTAATTACCCAGAAACGATTTCTCTTTTGGTACAAAGCGGAGCAGGAATTAATGCAAAGAATAAGGATGGTGAAACACCGCTTCACAATGCCGCTTATTTCCAAGGCTGGGATACTAACAGAGAAAGAATCACAATTCGGGGTCGTATTGTTTACCCTGGAGAATTGGCTACTGAAATTATTAAACTGCTAATAAGTAGTGGGGCTGATATTGAAGCGATATCTGAGAGTAATGTACAAGCCACCCCGCTTCACCACGCCGTAGCCCATGGTTTGGAAGAAAGTGTGGTAGTATTAGTCCAGAGCGGCGCCAATATTAACGCCAGATTATCAGCCGGAGGAGGGAAGCTGACCCCATTGGACATTGCGCGGGAAACTAACCGGTTTGATATCATGAAATTCTTAAAGAGCCATGGCGCTAAGGGAAAGGACCAGCTGCAGTAAAAGATCCTAATTACCTCTCTGTTTTCTTCAACTACCTCCCGGCCTTGTCTTTCTGACTGTGAAATTGTCGTCTTCTACGGGTCAAGTCTTTATAAGGAATTTTTCAGCCGGGCCGCTCCCCGCTTCACAACGAAGACTCCATTTTTCAGCCGGGCCGCTCCCCGCTTCACAACGAAGACTCCGACAATAATCACGGTTGCCGCAATGGCTATTTGGAAATTGAGCTTTTCATCCAGAATAAGCCAGCCCAAGAATAGCGCTATAACCGGATTGATGTAAGCGTAGGTTGAGACCAACGACAGGGGCAGCTTGTCGATTGCGTAGATGTAGGAGGTGTATCCGACGAGAGAGCCGATGATTACCAGGTAAGCAAGCGAAAGCAGGCCGGTGATCTCGAAATTCAACCGCGGAAGCTCGCCTATGGAAATCCCGATTCCGCTCAACACAAGCCCGGCGATCAGCATTTCCACGGAAGCACCCATCAGGGGATGAACGTTGAGCTTGACGTACTTCGAATAGAGCGAACCGGCAGACCAGAAAAGAACCGCACCCAACAATCCTAAAACGCCTTTCAGATTATCCGGGTCCGCCAGGTATCGGATGTCTTCCCCAAAAATCAGAAACGCCCCTAAAAAACCCATGGCTAAGCCGGTTATGATTGTCGCATTGAGCTTCGGACCCTTCGGCATGAACGATTCAATCCCGACCATAAAAAACGGCACGGTGGTGATCAGGAGCGCTGCCAGTCCGCTTGGAATCCATTGCTCCGCGAATACCACCAAGCCGTTTCCGAACCCGATCAACGCCAGACCAACCACCGCCAAGTGAACAATTTCATTAACCTTCGGCAGTGATTTTCCCCGCCATATCAAGAATACGATGAAGATAGTGCCGGCTATTATCCAGCGAATGCCGGCAAAAAGCATGGGAGGAAGGTGTCCGACTCCGATTCGGATCACGAGATATGTCGTGCCCCAAATCACGCAGACGTTCAGCCAGGCGATGATTGCCTTGGTGTTTTCGGATAACATTTTCAAGAATCCGCGCGATAAAAAAGCGGGAGAGAGAATCTCGCCCGCTCGGTAATAGATTTCTGTAATACCAGGATCTGGTCGCCTATTCGACTTTCTTCAATGCAATCCCGGCCTTGCTTTTCCGAACTGTGAACTTGTCCTTGGCACCAATCCCCAGGCTTTCAACGAAATCTCTTGCGATTACGATGCTTCCTCTTTTCCCTACACCGATCGCCTTGACCTTGCTGGCCTTTTTCACTCCGCGGCCGCTCTTAATGCCCGGCACCTTGCCTTCTGAGATCAAAGCGCTCATGTAGGCGGTCTTGAGCTGAGTGGAGGTCTTGAATCCCATCTTCTTCATGATCTCGGCTTGGGGTAATTCATCCTCGACCATCTTGATGAGCTTTGCGGTGTCCAAGGCTTTCTTTCTGGGCATGTTGGTGGCTCCTTTCGGCCGGAAAGTGTTTTCCAACTAGTTGGGATTTGGCCGGTCATACCAGAAAGCTTTTGACAAAATCAAGAAAAACCGTTTGAATTCAACATCATTCAGATCCACTTTCAAAGTAAACGTGGAATTGACGGCAATCTGGGTGTTCAGCGCGCCCCGCTGCCCAATGTTTTCGAAGGTGCCGGGTAATCGACACGTGAAATGAGGTGCTGTATGTGCAGAGCAAGGATTACAATGACGATATTCTGTATGCCGAAATCAAGCGGATAATCGAGAATCTTTCTGACGAGGCCAATGCGCCGGACCCAAAAAGAAAAAGGAGACTCGTTCAGAGCCTCCTCGAAGAGGTCAAAATCTTCCCCAAAGAGGGCAATCCCTGGAGAAGAAATCTTGAAATTAGAGGCGTTTATCTGCCCCTAACTGGGGTATTCGTGGCGTCCCCAACCGGATTTGAACCGGTGTTGCCGACGTGAAAGGCCGGTGTCCTGGACCTGGCTAGACGATGGGGACGAATTTAAGCCTTATGCAACTGGTGGGCCGTGCTGGACTCGAACCAGCGACTCTCTGCTTAAAAGGCAGATACTCTACCGCCTGAGTTAACGGCCCGGTTCTGAAACGCTTTTTTATATTTAGCCGGATGCTTTTTGTCAACAAAAAACAACACGGCCTCAGACGGTCAGCAAAACAGCCAACCATCCGCAGCTCAACCCGAACCAAACCCAGTCCTTCCGAGAGGCCCTGAGCGCGGGCTGGGTGCGGCGCTCGGAATAGCAGCGCGCCTCCATGGCCAGCGCCAGCCGATCCGATCGTTCGCAAATCCGGCTCATGATTGGAACGCCCAGCTTCACTGCGCGCCGCAGCGGATTGCGGTGATTCTCGACCGCGCGCGCGCGCTGGGCTTCGGACACGCGTGACACCTCTTCGAAGATCACCGGGATGAAGCGCACGAGCAACCCCAGCATAGTGCCCACCCGCTCGGCGGGAACCAACGGCAGCGGCCGGAGAAACCATTGAACACCGGTCTTGATTTCCGCCGGGCGCGTTGCGGCCATGAGCAGGGCCCCGACCAGGAACACCATTGCGAGACGCAGGCCGACCAGGGCTCCCTCCCGCAAGCCTTCGCGGGTGATATCCAGCGATAGAACGGAAAAGACCGGTGTACCGTCGGCGGTCAGCACCCGCGCCGCGAAAACGAATGCCAGCAGCAGCCCGATCCAGCGCAGTTCGCCTGCCCGAACCCGGAGGCTCCGGCGCCAGCCGAACGCGGCCCCCAAAAGCGGCAGGGCCAACAGCCCGATCCCCGCGAAATCGAGCCGCAACGAAATCAGCGACGCAGCCGCCACCAGGGTCAGCTTCATGCGGACGTCCAGGCGATGCAGGATCGAGACTCCGGGTTGATAGGCGAAAGCGGTCAGCTCAGCCACGAGAGCGCCTCCACCCCGAGATGCTGCACGGCGCGCGGATGGCGCACGCCGAAACTCTCCGCCCGGGCGACCAGAGCCGGCGGCGGACCGTCGCCTTCGATCCGCCCACCGCGCATGAAGATCAGACGGTTCGCATGGGCCAGCACTTTTTCGAGATCGTGGGTCGTCACGATGATCGTGCCGCCCGCCCGGTGCAGCCGCAGGATCTGATCCAGCACCTGGCGAACGCCGGGATAATCCAGGTTTGCAAACGGTTCGTCGCAAACGACCACCCGCGGACGCATGGCCAGTATTCCGGCGATGGCCAGCCGACGCTTCTCTCCGCCGGAAAGCAGATGCGGGCGTTTATC
This sequence comes from Desulfobacterales bacterium, assembly GCA_025454115.1. Taxonomy (GTDB): domain Bacteria; phylum Desulfobacterota; class Desulfobacteria; order Desulfobacterales; family SpSt-501; genus SpSt-501. The sequence continues at coordinate 25,423 of JALOPB010000014.1, forward strand.
CGCCAGAGGCGTCAATCCCGTGACGGACAGGGCCTCGCCCACCCGACGGTCGATCTCGGCGCGGTCCAACCTGAGGTTTTCGGGTCCGAAGGCCACGTCGTCGCGCACGGTCTCGCCGACGATCTGGCTGTCGGCGTCCTGGAATACCATACCCACCAGCACCCGGGACTGCATCGGGTTTTCCTGAACGCTGATGCCCGCCACGCGCACACTGCCGGAGGTCGGCCGGAGCAAGCCGTTGAGATGGCGCAGCAGCGTGGTCTTGCCCGACCCGTTGGCGCCGGCGATGACTACGAAGGCGCCCGCCTCGATTTCAACTGTGACCCTGTCTAGGCCGACCGTGCCGTCCGCAAACCGGTGGGTCAGGTTTTCGATTTCAATGATGGCAGACATGGTAAGATAGGTGTTTGGGTATTTAGGTGTTTGGTGTTTGGTATTTGGTGTTTGGTGTTTCGTGATAGACTATTCGCTGCAGGGGAACCGGCAGCGAGGCCGCTCATTTGGCCATGATCGGACGAACCGCCCGGGCGATCAGTGCGGCGGCGGCGATTTTGAGTGCGTCCCCCGGCAAAAACGGAAGCATGCCGACCGCCGCGGCCTTGGCAAAGGTCATCCCGGTCACGCTCACGAGCCATGCCACCCCGCAGGCGTACAGCGCGGCCGAGCCGAGCAGCATGGCGACCACGTCCCACGGCATCCGCCCGTGCCGCCGCTCGGCGATCGAGCCGATCAAAAAGACCGCCGGCAGATATCCCAGCAGGAAGCCGCCGGTCGGCCCCAGAAAGCGGCCGATCCCTCCGGTGCCGCCGGCAAAAACCGGCAAGCCGCAAAGGCCCGCCAGGAGATACACCGCCACACTCGCCAGCCCCCAGCGGCTCCCGAGCAAAAGCCCCGCCAGGAACACGAACATGTTCTGCAGCACGATCGGCACCGGACCGATGGGGATGAACAGATAGGCGCCGACGGCGGTCAGCGCCGCAAACAGTGCGGCATGGACCATCGGACGCAAAGCGCCGGCCGAGATCAATTCAACGCTGCGAGGTTGAGTCATGGTTTCCTTTAGATAACAGGCTCGGCGCGACCGAAGGCTGTAAGAGGCTTCAGAGGCCGTCGAATCCGGCGGTTTCAGTTCAGAAAGCAGTCGCCGTAGACGACGGTCGTCATCGTCCCGTCGGCCCGCTTCAGCAACAATGCGCCGTTTTCGTCCACATCCACGGCCGTCCCGCTGAGGTCGTCCCGCGCGGTCACGATGCGCACCGGCCGGTTCAAGGTGACCGATCTTGCCTTCCATCCGGCCATGACCGTGTCCCATGGCTCGGCGTGCATGGCCTGCTCCAGTTCATCGAGGAAACGGGCCAGTATGTCCCGGCGGGAGACCGTCCGGCCCAGCAATTCCTGGAGGGACACCGCCGGAGGCTCCACGGCCGGTGGGCGGTTGTTTACATTGAGGCCGATCCCGACGTTGATGAAACGGACCTGATCGCCTTCGCTCTCCATCTCCGAGAGCAGGCCGCTGAGCTTGCGGCCTTGGACCAGGATGTCGTTCGGCCACTTCAGGCCGGCGTCCACGCCGTAACCCTCGCGAAGCACGCCAGCCAGGGTCAACGAAACCAGAAAATTCACCCGCGAGCTCCACATAACCGGAAGACGCGGCCGCAGCACCACCGTGAAATACAACCCGCCCTCTTCCGAGCCCCAGACGCGCCGCATCCGGCCGCGGCCCCGGATCTGGCGGCCGGCGACCACCACCGTGAAGGCCGGGCAGTCCCTGCGCGCCAGGTCCTTGGCGACATCCATGGTGGACGGGGTCTCGGGCAGATAGACCATGCGATCTTCGCGGCCGGGGAATTCCCAAGGCTGTAGGCTGTCCGGCTGCGAGCCGAGCCGGTATCCCTTGGGACCGGATTCGATGGCGTAGCCCATTTCCTGGAGCTTTTGAATATGCTTCCAGACGGCCACGCGCGAGGTGCCGAGCTGCGCGCAGATGGCGCTGCCGGAGACGATGCCGCCGGACTCGCG
>JALOPB010000173.1 GCA_025454115.1 Desulfobacterales bacterium
CAGACAAGCAGCGGCCGCCACCGCTTCGGCCCGCCGCGAATCTGTAATCATGCCGGCCATCAGGCGCAGCAGCGCAAACAACACTACATAAAGAGCGATCGGAAATGCCAGCAAGACCCCGTAATACGCCAGGCCACGAAAGAATTTGAAGCGGTCGGCCCTGGCCGCAATCTCGGAAACGGCCCGCCGCGAATCGGCCAGGAAGTGGTCGATGGTATTTTCCCAGACGACGTCTCCGCGGTACCGGAATGCCAGGCGGCCCCCCTCGAATCGAACGCTGATCTCCGCCCCCGGAACGTCCCCCACGGGCAGATAATCCCGGCGGATCAACTCGCCCATGACGGCACTGGAGCGGCCATCGGATTCGGCAGGAAACCCGGTGACCGGTTTGATAAGCCGCTGATCGAGGGTCTTGAAAACCTCGGCCGGATAAAGCGTGTAACGATAGTAGAACGCACTAATCCCATCGCCCAGGGAATTGGACATGAGCAGGTGATCGCGCAAGTCGATAAAGAGTCTGGGATCATACTGCGGGTACCACCCGATCGCCAGCACGGCCAGGGGAAGGAACCGCAGGACCGACCCATAAGGAGACGCTGCAATAGGGTGCGAGACGTGCGACCGGGCGGCCATCCAAAAGACGGCCGGCGGAATCGCCACAACGTAAAGGCTAACCCAGATATCGAACCCGTGGAGGTTCAGGCATATGACGGCGCCGGCCAAAAGGGCAGCTCCCGCCGCGGCCGCAAGCCGCCGGCTCGAGGTGAGATGACGCCATATCCCTGCCGCGGCCGCGCTGAGCAACGACAGCGTGGCCCCGACGCTGAGCGTGAACAGCAGCCCCCCAGCGAAAGCGGTTTCGAGCTCGAGCAGGCGGGGGAGCACGTTCAGATTGGGTACGGGCAGAAAGCCGGCGCTGGCTACCGCCGTCATCTGCTCGTAGAGCCGGCGGTTTGAAAAATACACTTGGGCGGTGGCGATGATTTGCGCGATGCCCATGCCCATCACCAGTTCCGCGGCCGGAAACACGGCGTGCTGGATACGCCTCAGTGCTTTCACGTTGGTAGGTCGTTCAGCCATCTTTGAACCAGCAGCAGCGCGCAGATCGATTTGGCGTCCTGCAATTCGCCGCGGGCGATCATGTCGGCTGCCTCCGCTAACGGCATGCAATGCGCATCCAGCACCTCGTCCGCATCGAGGCGCTGGGCGGCGGCGCTCAACCCGGTGGCGAGAAACAAGTGGACGCGCTCATCCGAATAGCCGGGCACCGGCGTGATTTCCCCCAGCTTCCGCCAATCCGCTGCGGCATAGCCGGTTTCCTCGGCGAGCTCGCGCCGCGCGCAGTCCAGGACCGGCTCGCCCGGATCGAGCGTACCGGCCGGAATTTCCCAGATATATTGTCCGAGCGCATGGCGGTATTGCCGCACCAGCACCACATCGTTTTCGCCTGTCAGTGCTACGATGGCGGCCGCTCCCGGATGCTCGATGAAATCGAGGTCGGTGGTCGTTCCGTTGTCCAGGGTCACGTTTTCTCTCACCAGCTGAAACACGCGCCCGCGGTGTATGGCTTGGCGGCAGTTGACGCTGACAGACATTCCAGACTCCCTTCAGAAGGCAATCGGTGCACGCACGTCCTGTTTACCTAATTCGTCGGGCGAGCGGGGTCAACCCATTTTTCAAACTGGCAGGGGCCGACATTCGGCCGTCGTGCCGCGCTTGACCGCTTCAACAATTGGGGATAGGCTTGAATTAATTAACGGGCGAGCGCACCTTCATCCGAGGTTAGACGTTGCGGCCGAAACCCCGCCTCGCCGATGACGTGACCGAATCAGATATATTCTATTGCCGGAAATGAACACACCGTGCGCCGTTTTGCGATGACCCGCCACCTTCTCGGAGGAAACGCCATGAGACGCCCCCAAATCCATACCCCGCTTCCCGGCCCGCGCGCCCAGGAATTAATCCGGCTGGACACCGCCTATGTTTCACCCTCTTACACCCGGGTCTACCCGTTGGTCGTCGACCGGGCCGCCGGGCTCTGGGTCCAGGATCTGGACGGGAACCTCTTCTTGGATTTCACCGCGGGAATCGCGGTCAACGCGACCGGCCACTGCCATCCAAAGGTCGTGGATGCCATCAAAGCCCAGTCCGATCAGCTGTTGCATATGTCCGGCACCGACTTTTATTACACGGCGCAAATCCGCCTCGCCCAGAAACTGGCCTCGCTGGCTCCGGGAGAAGAGACGCACCGCGTCTATTTCGGCAATTCCGGAGCGGAAGCCGTGGAAGCCGCCTTCAAGCTGGCGCGCTGGCACACCAAGCGTGAGCTCAACATCGCCTTTTTCGGGGCCTTTCACGGCCGGACCATGGGTGCGCTTTCGCTGACAGCCAGCAAGACCATCCAGAAACGGAATTACAACCCGCTGGTACCCGGCATCACCCATATCCCCTACGCCTATTGCTATCGCTGCGCGTACAACCTGACCTACCCCGAATGCCATCTTTTCTGTGTGCGCTGGGTGGAGGACACGTTGTTTCGTACCACGGTCCCGCCCGAAGAAGTCGCCGCCATTTTCGTCGAGCCGATTCAGGGGGAAGGCGGCTATGTGGTCCCGCCTCCGGAATTTCACCGGGAGTTCGGCGCCATCGCACGGAAATACGGGATTCTTTATGTGGCAGACGAAGTCCAGTGCGGCATGGGCCGCACCGGCAAGATGTTTGCGATGGAGCACTTCGGGGTCATGCCGGATATCATCGCCCTGGCGAAAGGGATCGCCTCCGGGTTGCCGCTGGGCGCCATGATGGCTCCGGCTCGGATCATGGATTGGGAGGCGGGATCCCACGCCTCCACCTTCGGCGGCAATCCGCTGGCCTGCCAGGCGGCCCTGGCCACGATCGATCTACTGGAGGAAACGCTGATGGACAATGCCAGCCTGCAGGGCGAGCGGCTGATGGCGGGCCTGCGCCAGATGCAGAGCCGCTTCGAGTGCATGGGAGACGTGCGCGGCAAGGGCCTGATGGTGGGGGTGGAACTGGTCAAGGACCGCGAGCGCAAGACGCCGGCGGCGGACTGGCGCGCTCGGATCATCCAGCGCGCCTTCGAAAAGGGGCTGCTCATCTTGGGCTGCGGTCAAAACAGCATCCGGTTCTGTCCGGCGTTGACCGTGAGCGCCGATGAAATCGACGTCTGTCTGTCGATTTTCGAGGAATGCATCCAAGAGGTCGCGGGATGAGTGAACGGCCGTCAGCTCCGTCGGGCCATTCCGGTCGCGGTCGGGCAGCATCGGCCGAAGTTCGAAGAGGATCGAGATGGGGCCACGACCTCCATCCAGCGTGCAATGGCTTCGGCGACGCCGCAGCCATCGTTCGATGCGACGGTCGGGAATCGGTCCCGGAGTTCCACCGGTGCATTGGCCATGACAAATCGCGTCTGCGCCCATTCGAGCAAGTCCAAATCATTGAAGTCGTTGCCCACCGAAAGGGTGCGTGTCCGGGAAACCCCGAGTTGGGCGGCCAGCCATTCCGTGGTTCGGCTCTTTGATATGCCGGCCGGGAAGAGTTCGATCCAGGTCGACCGACCGTCCAGCGGCGATGTGGTCCGGATGATGGTCAGGCCTTTCAGCAGCCGATGCACGGCGGCGAGAGCGGCCGGCGCCTGTTCCGGCGGAACTATGGCGACCAGCTGGGTGGCCGGCCCGAACCGATCGATGTCGTCATGGAGGGGAAACGCAAAGCGACGATACAGGGAGATGCGGGCCTCGAAGTCGGGATTGGCATCGCTGCCGCTGACGTAGCCGAAGATATGCGAATCGGGGATGCTGCGCTGCACCATGAAATCCAGACGCAGCGCTCGCAGGATGCCGACCGCGTGCCGGATTTCATCGGTTTCGAGGCTGGCACTGCGCAGGATCCGGCCGCCGGGATGCTCGGCGATCCCTGCACCGCTTGAAAAGATCACATAATCGATCGGCAGTCCGGCCGGCTGTATGCTTTCGAACGAAAATATGGAGCGACCGGTCGCCACGACGCGCATGACGCCGAGTTCGCCCAGCCGCCGCAATCCGGCCAGGTCGGCGGCGGCGAACGTCCGGTCGGAGCGCAGGAGGGTGCCGTCCAGATCGGTGATGAAAAGGCCGGCGGGTGGCCGGATCGGAGTTGAAGCGATGCTGCCGTTCGTGAGGATGATGGCCATGGGGTCTCGTTATTGCTGCAATAATCCGACAGAGCTATATAACCATGCCGTCCGGTCGGCCGTCAAGCCTCCGGCCGGCCGCTAAAGTCGGCCAACCGATCGGGCGATATAAGCCTTACAGCGCCCGAAGGCTGACGGCAAGGGGGGGGCACATTTCCGGTCCCGGTGAGGCAGCCTGGCGCGGTAGACGGAGGTTGAGATTGCGATGGCACAGGCAGAGGAAGCGATCATTTTTTTAGATAAACTGGGCTTCGGTTGGGTGATCGACCGCAAGGTTTTAAAGCATATCAAACTCAGCGTGTTGGCAGAAGAGGACTTGCCGAACCGGTCCCTGATCGAAATGATCGAAAACATCCTGTCGGAAAAGCCCGTCGTGTAATGGGGCGACTGCCGTGCGCCCGATTCTTTCCATCCAACGCCGATTCGTCAGCGCTTCCTTTGGATTCTGAATAGGTGTCCACGCAATACGCGCAGATGCCCAGCGCACCCTATCACTATTGCCGGAGCCATCGTATGGGACATCGCACCCGAAATCATCACGCGTTCCGAGGCCTTCTGCAGTCGGAGGACGGAGTCATCACACGCGTGCTCAAGACCAGCCGCCGCAAGATCGTGTTTGAAACGAGCTTCGGGCTTCGCCGGCCCATCGCGGAGCTGCTTAGAGACCAACCCGGCTACATCCTGTTCAGCGAGCGTTCACGGATCGCCCGGTTGGGGGTCCAGATTGAAAGCATGCCGATCTCTGAGGCGCGTCTGTGCAACGGCCAGGCCATACTGACTCTGGAGGCATCCTCGGTCATTCCCGGATATCCCGGCCTCGACGAATGGCGTGGCTTTTTCAATCCGGGACTTCCGGTGGGACGCCTGGTCTACTGCGACCCCGAGGCCTTGCTGACCTCGGAGGAGGTGCTGGATGCGGTCGAGCATTCGGTGATCAAGCTGCCGGCTTCGACGGCCATCTCGAGTGACGGCAGCATCGTGATCGCTCCGCACAAGATCGCCTGCCGCCTGAAGGAGCCGCTGACCAAAGACCTTCTCGGACGCATCCTGCTGCGGGAGGACGGGCGTGAACTGCTCAACCGCTACCAGGTCCGTGATCCGGTTCCGGCCGTGATCATCGCCCCCGGCGAGGGGTTGGTCACGACCTGCTCGATGTATCTCAACGAGCATTTCGTGGTGCTGCAAAGCGGGTTTTCACTGGGGCGCAACCTGGCGGCCACGGTCTTGGACCCGATCAAAACCCGGGGAATTCGCATCTATCTGGAAATCATCAATCAAAGCGAGCACCCCATTGTGAACCCGCTCATTACCGCCAAGGTGTATCGGGCGGCGGCGCCGGGGCGCTTGCTGAACGGCCATCGGCCGGCCAAGGGGCCGCGCGTGTTCTCCTATGCCAAGCTGGGCAGCCTCAGCCGGCGGTTTCAACGGCTGAAGCGCTCGCACTGTCATTTCATCGACCGGCCGATCGCCGTCGTCAGCAACCGGCCGGAAGGACTGAAGCAGGCGGCCATTTTTCTCAACGGACCCGAGTCCGCCTGCACCACGGCCCGTTCCATGTGCGCTCTGGCGCGCCGGGATTTTGCCTCCCAAAGCGCCTGTCTGCATCGCTACGCCACCGGCCGGCTGTCCGGCAACCTGACCGACCGGCCGGCTGTCGTGATCGCGAAATACTTTCCCAACCTCATCGAGCATCGCGACCTGGTCAATCTCACCTGCGACGGAAAAATCGAGGCGCTCTATTTCATGGAGCCCTCCTGCGAGCACGGTCCCTTTCTGTCGCAGATGGATCACAACCGGCTGCAGGAATACCATGCCTTCGGGCTGGAGGTGTATTGGGTGTCCGGCCTCACCCGGCGCCTGATGGTGCACACCATGCGCGACGGCATGGGCTATTTCGTCGTGCCCGAACGCCTGGCCGATTTTCACAAGTCCATGCTCTTTGCGCTTTACGGATCCAACCAGACGCTCTCCGCGCGCGGAGAGGTGCAGCTGGGCGAGCTGATGGATGCGCTGATCGCGTTTTGGGGGCGGAACATCGGCATCGTCACCGGCGGCGGCAGCGGCGTCATGGAGCAGGCCAACCGTCTGGCGCGCCAGCGGGGCATCCTCTCGGGGGCCAACTTCCTGGAGATCACCGACCAATCCATGACGACGGACGTGGATTTCTGCCAGATGTTTCAGTCGACCTGCCGCCACAGCCGGCAGAAGTGGTTCGAAATCGCTTCGTTTCCGATTTTCAATGTGGGCGGCCTGGGTTCCCTGGAAGAGCTGGGCATCACCCTGTGCAACATGAAGCTTTCCATCATCGAACCGGTGCCCATTATCCTGTTCGACACGGAGAACAGCGGCGCGTTCTGGCAGGGGATCCAGCAGCAAGTTGCCGAGATGGTGCGTCAGAGACGGGCGCCCGCTTGGGCGGCGGACAGCGGCTGGCGGAGCTGATTCGGAAGCCGGGGATTTCGGACGTCGAGCGCACGTGCCGGCCGATGCACGGGCAGGCGTCGTAGTCTCCGACCGTGATGATGCGGATGCGGTCCCCCGCGTCCGGCGGAAGCTTTCCGGTGAAGTAGGTTTTTTCGGCCTCGGGGCGGTCGGTCATGCGTTCGCAGACCGGCAGGTTTTCTGCGATCACGTGGTTGACAGCGGCTTCCACTGCAGCGATCTCTTCGGGGGTGAGCGGCCGCGGCAGGCGATAGTCGCACTTCGACTTGCGTCTCTCGATGTGGGCGTTGAACGAGCGGCCGCAGCCGAACATCCGGTCCATGGTCTGGTTTAAAATGTGCTCGGCCGTGTGCATGGCCGGGTCGTAGTCCTTTTTTCCCATTCGGACCGTCTCCTCTCAGGAAGTTCCTTTCAGCATTCTGGCGTTGAATTTTTTCAAGAAGCGTTCGGTCAGGCCGGGGGCGATCCGGTGCTCATAGATCTCTCCCCCCGGCATGAGCCCCCGGATGCGGCCGTCGGCGAAAAAACGGGCCAGCAAATCGCAGCCAGCCTCGATGCGATTCGCGGGGCTCGGGGCGGCGGAATCCGACGGTATCGGCGGCGGAACTGCCAGGCCGTGGTCGCGAAGATGTTTCATGAAATTCAGGATGCGGCCCAGCCGCAGCAGCGTGGCGCGCTGCCCGGCGCCGGATAGAACACGGAGACTCCCGCCAGGACCCGGCGCTCGGATAAAAACAGCAGATCGTCAACGGATTCTTCGGCCGACTGATGAGGGGCGCCGACGATGATGTATCCGACCGCCGTAAGACCGTGGTCTTCGGCGAGATCGAGGGACCGGTCGAATGCCGCGCGGACGTCTGGCCGGTGAAACCGGCTGAGCTGCTCGGCATGAGTCGAGCCCAGGGATAGGTTGAGCGTCTTGAAGCCGGCTGCGGCCATGGCGGCTACGATGGTTTCGTCCAGGGTCGGCGGGAAAAGGCCGTTCATGGCGCGCAGCTCCAGCGCCTCTCCGGCGAAGCGCTGCCGGATTCCGCCGAGAAGGTCCATGAACCAGCCGTGGTTCAGGGAAAGGTTTTCGTCTTCGAAATCGATGAATCCGGCGCCGTGC
>JALOPB010000174.1 GCA_025454115.1 Desulfobacterales bacterium
GAACAACTTCTGAACGGCATTGCGACCGGCTCGATCTACGCCCTCGTCACGCTGGGATTGGCGCTGGTCTATGGGATCATGCGCATCCTGCATGTCGCACACGCGGCGGTCTACACCATCGGCGCCTACGCAGGGCTCCTGTTTTTCAGCCTCACCGGCAGCCTCCTGTTGGCTGTTTTAGGCAGCATGACCGTCTGCGCCCTAGTGGGGGTTGCGATCGAACGGTTTGTTTATTTCCCCCTGATGAAGCACCCGCCCTTTGTTCCGTTGATCGCGAGCATCGCGATCCTTTTGTCCGTCGAGGAGCTGTGCCGGCTGATCGCCGGTCCGCAGATCCTGACGTTCCCGGCCGAGCTGCCGTTTCCGGAGTTCCAGGTTTCCGGCGTAACCGTGACATCCACGATCATGGCGGTCTACTGCATCACCGCCGCGGTCCTCGGTCTGCTCTGGGTCGTTACGACGAAAACCGAACTGGGGCTCGCCATGCGGGCGGCCTCACAGGACATGGCCGTCGCCGATGCCATGGGCATCAACTCCCACCTGATCGTTAGCATCACCTTTGTGATCGGCTCGGCCGTTGCCGCTGTGGCCGGGATCCTGGTGGGCATCTACTTCAACCAGGTCTACCCGACCATGGGCGCCATCCCGGCCTACAAGACCCTGGCCCTCATCGTGGTGGGCGGCCTGGGCTCGGTACCCGGTGCGGTGGCGGCGTCGCTGCTCCTGGGAATGGCGGAGACGCTGCTCATCGGCTACGCCGATATTCCGTTGCCCCGGGACGCGCTCGCCTTCATTGCCATGATCGGGATGCTCATGTGGCGGTCCCAGGGACTTCTGGGATCGCGTTAAGGAGGCGAATTGAGCGGATACCTGGTCACTCTCGCCACCATCATCGCCATCAACGCCATCGTAGCCTGCGGCCTCAACGTCATCGTAGGCTTTGCGGGACAGATTTCCCTCGGACATGCCGCCTTCTTCGGAATCGGGGCTTACAGCGCGGCCATCCTGGCGACGAAGGCCGGCTGGACCTTCTGGGCGGCCCTGCCCTGCGTGATCGCCGTGACCGCCTTCGTGGGCCTGCTCCTGGGGATCCCCAGCCTGCGGGTGCGGGAGGACTTCCTGGCCATCACCACCATCGGCATCAATTTTATCGTCGAGGCGGTCTTCAACAACTTCGAATTCTTCGGAGGGGCGTTGGGGATGGGCGGGATCCCACGGGTGGCGCTGCTCGACTTCAAGCTCCGCGGAACCGAATTCTTCTATCTGTGCGTCGCGTTTTTAATCATCGTGATCGCCGTCTGCTGGTGGCTGACACGCTGCTGGGCGGGGCTAGCCTGCTTCGCCCTGCGGGAAGAAGAGGCGGCGGCGGCCAGCGTAGGGATCTCACCGGTGCGCTTCAAGCTGCTGGCGTTTGTCATCGGCACTGCCATGGCGGGCTTGGGCGGATCGTTATATGCCCACTTCATGCGCTTCATCTCGGCCAGCGACTTTGCCTTTCCGCTGTCGGTGTCGCTGCTCAGCATGGTGGTGGTGGGCGGCATCGGGACTCTATGGGGACCGATCCTTGGCGCGGTCATTATCGGAATCCTGCCTGAAGTTTTCCGGCCACTCATCGACTACCGCATTCTTTTCTACACCACGCTGCTCCTGCTGATGATCCGCTTTCAGCCCGGCGGGCTTCTGGGAGAGAACAGCACCGCCCGTCGGGTGTTCACGAAGATGCTGCCCCGGAGCAAGTCATGAACCGCCCGTTGCTCGAAATGGTCGGACTGTCCAAGCACTTCGGCGGACTGCGGGCCGTGGACGGCGTCAGCTTCCGGGTCGAGCCCGGTGAAATCCTGGGATTGCTCGGGCCCAACGGCGCCGGCAAGACGGTCTGTTTCAACCTGATCTCCGGCGTTTACAAGCCGACAGCCGGACAGATCACCTTTGACGGACAGCGCACTGACGGTTTTCCGCCCCACGTGATTGCAGGCCTCGGCATCGGCCGCACCTTTCAGATCGTCAAACCGTTCGCCCATCTGACCGTTCTCGAAAATGTCCTGGCGGCTCGGGGCATCGTCCGCTATCGGGATCTGTCGAAAATTTGGTCGAGCTGGAAAACGCCGGTGGAACAACGCGAAGCGTTGAGTCTGCTGGAACAAGTGGGGCTGTCCGGCCTGGCCGAACGCCCTGCCGGGCTTTTGCCGCTGGGCAACCTGCGCCGGCTTGAAATCGCCCGCGCACTGGCCGTCGGCAGCAGGCTTCTGTTGCTGGACGAATCATTTTCCGGGCTGCGCCACGAGGAAATCACCCAGCTGGAGGATCTCATCCGGGGCATCCGCGCGGCCGGGTTGACGGTGCTCCTGATCGAGCACAACATGCGCGTGGCCATGGGGCTTTGCGACCGGCTGGTGGTTCTGGACCACGGCCGCAAACTGGCCGACGGCCGGCCGGCGGAGATCCGCGCCAATGAAGCCGTGATCGAGGCCTACTTGGGTCGGAAAGGGCGCGCGCATGCTGCTTGAGGTGCGTGACTTGTGCATATCCTACGGCGACATCCGCGCGGTCGCGGGGATCGGCTTCGCGCTCGAAAAAGGGGAACTCGTTTCCATCATCGGCGCCAACGGCGCCGGCAAGACCTCCATCCTCGGTGGCATCATGGGCATGGTGCCGATCAACCGGGGCAGCATTCACTTTAAAGGCAAAGCGATTCACCGCATGCCGTCCTTCGAGCGAGCGCGCACGGGTATACGCCTGGTGCCCGAACGGGCGCGGATTTTCCCGCGCCTGAGCGTGCACGAAAACCTGATGACCGGTGCTTACGGGATGCGCCGGAAGATCGATGTCGGCGGCCGCGTCGCCTGGCTGCATGAACTTTTTCCCATCCTGAAGGAACGCGGCGGACAGCCGGCATCCACTCTTTCCGGCGGCGAACAGCAGCAGCTGGCTATCGCACGGGCGCTCATTTCCAACCCGGACTTGCTGCTGGTGGATGAGGTTTCCATGGGGTTGATGCCCAAACTCGTCGACCAGGTTTTCGAGGTGCTGTCCCGGCTCAACCGCGAACACGGCCTGACCATTCTTCTGGTGGAGCAGAATGCCATGGCCTCTCTAGAAATCTCGCACCGGGCTTATGTGCTCGAAACCGGGTCTTGCGTGTATGATGGTAACGCCGCCGATCTTCTGAATGATCCCCAGTTGAAGGCGGCATATCTGGGCGGCCGATAACAGCCGCCCGTGTTCGGTTTTATGTTTTAGGTTTAAGGTGTATTAGATCTTGCGTCTTCTTATCCGGGCTTGACAGCCCCTGTCCTTCACCTAACGCTTAACACGTGACACTTGAAACTGAAAAAAGGAGGCCTCATGAAGACAATTAGATTCATCCTGTTGGTTGCGTCGATATTGGGATACAGCTTCGGCGCAGCCGTGGCTGCGGACATGATCAAGATCGGCCTGCTGGCCCCGCTCACCGGCTTTGCTGCCGCGGACGGCGCCAGTGTGAAGAACTCCGTGGACCTGGCCGTGGAAAAAATCAACAAGGCCGGCGGCCTGCTCGGAAAAAAGATCGAACTCGTGACCTATGACGACCGGGCCGACGCCAAAGAGGCTGTCGCCCTGGCTCAGAAACTCATCCAGCAGGACCAGGTGGTCGGCCTGGTGGCAGGCTCGTACAGCATGCCCACCCGGGCCGTGGCGCCCCTGTTCCAGGATGAGGGCCTCCCGCTAGTGGCGGCCTATGCGATCCACCCGGACGTGACCAAGGCGGGCGACTTCAACTTCCGTAACGGGTTCCTCGGTGCGGTCGAAGGCCGGGCCGCTGCTCACACGGCCGTAGAGCTGCTGAAGGCAAAGAAGATCGCCCTTCTGACCAGCGACAACGACTTCGGCCGCACCCTGGCCGAGGGCTTTAACGAGTACCTCGCCAAGTTCGCCAAGGGCAAGGCCGAGATCGTCATGGCCCTGACTTATCCGATGTCCGAGAAGGATTTCAAACCCTATCTCTCCAAAATCAAGGAAGTGAATCCCGACGTGATCTTCTCGAGCGGCTACTACTTCCAGACCGGCCCGGTGCTCAAGCAAGCGCGCGAGCTGGGCATGAAGACTCAGATCATCGGTGAGGAAGGCGCCGACTCGCCGAAGACGCTTGAAATCGCCGGAGACGCGGCCGAGGGCTTCGTCATCGTCACCAACCTTAACCGCGACGACCAGCGGCCGTTCGTCCAGGAATTCCTGAAGGATTACGAAACCCGCTTCAAAATTCAGCCGGACATGGTCGGTGCTTCGGCCTACGACGCCTTCATGATCTTGTGCGACGGCATTCAGCGCGCCAAGAGCACCGGCGGCAAGGCCGTTCGCGATGCCATCGCCGCCACCAAGGACTACAACGGCCTGACCGGCGTCATCAAGGGCTTCAACAAGGGTGAAGTGGTGAAAGAGGTCCAGGTCCAGCAGGTGAAAAGCGGGCGCTTCCGCTACCTCGGGGTGATCACCGATCCGGCGCTGATCACTCCGTAGCATCGAAGGAGCCCTTCCGGGAAAACCGGGAAGGGCTCCTTTTTCTTAGTAAGCCAGATCTTCCTTGGTGATCTTGCCTTTAAACAGGTTGTACGCCCACGCCTGATAGGCCAGCACGATCGGGACGAAGATGACGACGACGACCAGCATGATGGTGAGGGTGAGCTGGGTCGAGGACGCGTTGTGCGCCGTCAGGCTCCAGGCCGGGTTCAGGCTGGATGGGAACATGTTCGGGAAAAGGCCGATCACCCCGTAGAACGTGGCACCCACGATGGTGAGGGCGGACGCGGACCATGCCTTGAAAAAGGCTTTCTGGGCCAGAAACACCCGGATGCCGAGCAACGCCGCCACCGTGAGCAGGATCACGGCGAAGAGCAGCGGCGTGGCCATGTAATTGGCATAAAGATTGGTGGTAAAATAGCTCGCCGCCAGGAACACCACGGCTACCGCCACCTCGGCCAGCCAGATCTTGCCCGCAATGGACGCCGCCCGGTCCTGAAGCTCGCCCTGGGTTTTGGCGGCCAGCCAGAGGGCGCCGTGCACCAGGAAGAGCAGAACGAACAGCACCCCGCCGATCAGGCCGTAAGGATTTAGCAGCGTGAAGAGATTCCCCTGGTAGACGCCCTTCTGGTCGATGGGGATTCCCTGGAAGATGTTGGCGAACGCGACACCGAAAAGCAGCGCCGGCAGGAAACTGCCGATAAAGATGCAGGCGTCCCAAAGCTTGCGCCAGCCGGGGCTATCTACTTTGCCGCGGAACTCGAAAGCCACCCCGCGCAGGATCAGAGCGAACAAAATGAGCATGAGCGCCGAGTATAGGGACGAGAACATCACGGCGTAGACGCGCGGAAACGCGGCAAAGGTGACGCCGCCGGCCGAGAGCAGCCAGACCTGGTTGCCGTCCCACAGCGGTCCCATGGTGTTCACCATGACGCGCTTGTCCGCTTCGGTCTTGCCCAGAAACGGCAGCAGCGATCCGATCCCGAGGTCGAAGCCGTCGGTCATGAAATACACCGCCCACAGAAGGCCCCACAGAAAAAACCATATGGATTCGAGCACCATTTTATTGTCCCTCCTTCACGATAGGAAAAAGTGATCGATTCGGTTCCTCAAACCGCCGCCGGCTTCAGGCCTTTGCCGACACCGGCAATCGGACCCGCGACGGCATCGGGACCCAGGCGCGCATATTTGGCGATCAGGTAATAGCCCACTCCGCCCAGCAAACCGTAGACCAGGATGAAGGCCACCAGGCTCACCGCCACCTGGGAGGCGGCGATGGGCGACACTGCGTCGGCCGTTTTCATCAGGCCGTAGACGATCCAGGGCTGGCGACCCACTTCCGCCAACACCCAGCCGGCCGTGTGGGCCAGGAAGGGCAGCGGAATGGAGACCATCATCAGCTTGAGATACCAGGGGTTTTCCAGCAGGCGCTTGCGAATGAAGACCCCGATGACCATCATGACGGCGAAGTAGGTCCCCAGCGCGACCATCACCCGAAAGGAGAGAAAGGTCAGCAGCACCGGCGGGCGCTGGTCCTTGGGGAACTCCTTCAAACCGGTGACCTTGGCGCTGAAGTCGCCGTGGCCCAGGAAGCTCAGCGCCCCGGGGATGACGCCGATCTCGACGCGGTTGCGCTCGTTCTGCTCGTCGGGCACGGCAAAGAGGTAGATGGGAGCCCGCGTGGTGGTTTCCCAGAGCGATTCCATGGCGGCCAGCTTGGCCGGCTGGACCTTGGTCACATGCTTGGCATGCATGTCGCCCTCGAGGATGACCCAGAAGGCCGCGATCGTGCCAACCACCAGGCCGAGCCGGAAGGAACGGGTGAAGATGTCCAGATGCTGCTTTCTGAGCAGGTGATAGGCGCTGATGCCCATGATGAAGAAGGCTGCCAGCAGCAGGGCCGCCGGCACGACGTGCAGGATCTGCAGGATGCTGAAGGTATTGAAAACCACGGCGGCGAAATCGGTGAGCTCGGCCCGGCCGTTGCGGATGGCGTATCCCACCGGCTGCTGCATCCAGCCGTTGGCGGTGAGAATCCAGATCGCGGATAGATTGCTCGCCCCGGCCACGAGCCACATC
>JALOPB010000175.1 GCA_025454115.1 Desulfobacterales bacterium
GCCCCGCCGCCACGGAACTGCCGTCCGGCACAAACCGCTCGACGGCGTCGGGAAGTGGAATCAGCTTCGATCGGCTCACGGCATCTCCCGGCGGTTGAGTCCCCGGTGGTTCTTCGGCGCCCCACCCCCATAGCACCCGCCGCGGCAGCGCGTCAATAAACGGCGCGGGCAGGCGCGGCAAGGGGATGAGCGCGGCCTAGCCGTGAAAACCGCTCACGACCGCAGAATGTGGTGCAGATCGATGCCGTATTTTCGGATCCGGTTCCACACCGTCCCGCGCGTGATTCCGAGACGTCTGGCAGCCTGGGTCTGATTGCCGCGCACCTGCCGCAAGGCGTCGATGAGCGCCGTTTTCTCCGCCGGGTCGCCTGCGGCAGCGCCACCCGCCCCCATCCCCTCACCCGGCGGATGCTGCGGCGGCAGGTGGTCGAGGTCGATCAACCCAGCCTCCGCGACGACGAAGGCATATTCCAGAGCACTCTTCAGCTCCCGCACGTTTCCCGGCCAGGAGTACTCCATGAAGCGTCGCATGGCGGCCGGTGTCAACCCGGTCACCTGCGACTTGCCGGTAATACGCTGCAGCCGTTGGATGAAGGCGCTGACCAGAAGGGGGATATCTTCCTTGCGCTCGCGCAGCGGCGGCAGATAGATGGGAATCACGTTGATGCGGAAGAAGAGATCCTCGCGGAACTGCTGCCGGGCGATCAGCTGCGGAAGGTTTTTGTTGGTGGCGGAAATGATGCGCACATCGACGCGGATCGGGTGGTGGTCACCGACGCGATCGAACTGCCCGGTTTCGAGAACCCGCAGGAGCTTCACCTGAATGGAGAGCGGAATGTCGCCGATTTCATCCAGAAAAAGATCCCCGCCGTGGGCCGCCTCGAAGCGCCCCATGCGGTGGCGAAAAGCGCCGGTAAAGGCGCCTTTCACATGGCCGAACAATTCGCTTTCGAGCAGCGCGGCATTCAAGGCGGCACAGTTGAGCTGCACATACGGCCCCTCCTTGCGGCGGCCCTGGTCGTGAACGGCCCGGGCCACCAGCTCCTTGCCGGTACCGCTTTCACCGAAAATGATGATGGGGGAGTCGCTGTGGGCCGCCTTCTCGACGAGCTGGAATACCCGGCGCATGGCCGGAGAGGCGCCGATGATGCCGCGATGCTCGCAGTCGCCCAGCTGGCGGGCGAGGGACTCCAGCCGCTGATCCAACCGGTCGACTTCGCTCACATCCGTGATGGTTTCCACGGCGCCGAGAACATTCCCCGTTTCGTCCCTTAGCACGGAGGCGTTCTTGATGGCCGGAACAAGGCTGCCGTCCTTGCGGATGATGGCGCAGCGGCAGCGGCGCAGATCCTCCTGGTCGGGATCGAAGAGCTTGCACCAGCCCCGGTCTCCGCCGGTCAGCATCGACTCGCAGGCGTCGCACCCGATCAGTTGGCAGGGCCGGCCGACGACCTCCTCGGAGCTGTAGCCGGTAAGCAGTTCGAAGGAGCGGTTGACCATCAGGATCTTACCCTCGGGACCGACCAGCATAAGCCCGTCGTTCATGGTGTTGATGATCCGGTGCCAGTGCCGGGTCAAATCGGTAGCGCCATTTTTGTTCATGACCAGCAGCTGCTCCACGTGTTCAAGCGTTCAGACAGATGTTCAATCGCATTGGACATATACTATGAGCTACCAGGGAGATCAAATTATAAATTTATGATTTAAATCAATATACTAAATCATATAGCACAGAAAACATCACTGCTGGCAGGGTTCTTGCGAAATGATCTGCCGACCCAATGGAGATGAATCTTACCGTTATCGCGTGGCCGGCCTCGGTGCTTCGATGCAACGAGGCGCTAAATCAGCTTCAGCCTGGGGAAGAGCTGGTCCTCACGGTGCGCGATCCCGGGGTGATCGCCTCCATCCTGATGCTGGTCAAGAGCCAGGCGGACCTCTGTTTCCGGCAACTCAGGCAACCCGAATCCTATCGGATCACGGTTCAGCGGGCGGGCGGCGCAAAGGATGGCGGGGCGAACCTTTTCTGAGGGGGTTCCATGGGTGGACGCAGCGAAGGAGATTTCACATGAAACTGAGTCGACGAGGATTTTTCAAGGCTGCAGGGGCGGCAGGTGCTGGAATTGCCGCCCCTACGCGATCCGCCGAGGCCTGGCAGTCGCGCGCACCGGCGGACCCGTTGGGGTGCCTGGTCGATTTGACCCGCTGCATCGGCTGCCGCAAATGCGAGCAGGGCTGCCAAACGGTCAACCTCCTGCCGGCACCGGCACGGCCTTTCGACGATCTGACGATTCTGGATCAAAAACGCCGGCCGGACGAAAAAACCTTTACCGTCATCAACCGATACTATCCGGGACGCCGGGACGAACGCGACCAGCTCGTACCCACCTTTGTCAAGGTCCAATGCATGCACTGCCAGGACCCGGCCTGCGCCTCGGCCTGCATCGTCGGCGCCCTGACCAAACAGGCGAACGGGGCCGTGCACTACGATGTGGCCAAATGCATCGGCTGCCGCTACTGCATGGTGGCCTGCCCTTTTGAAATCCCAGCCTATGAGTACCGCGACCCGATCACCCCGCGCGTGATGAAGTGCACCTTCTGCTATGAGCGGGTCGAAAAGGAGGGCAAGCGGCCGGGCTGCGCCGAAATCTGCCCGGTCGAGGCGATCACGTTCGGTCGCCGCAACGCGTTGCTGGCGATTGCCAGAAACCGGATCAAAAGCAATCCCGCCGTCTACGTCGACCACATTTACGGCGAGCACGAGGCGGGCGGTACCTCCTGGCTCTACCTTTCCGGTGTGCCCTTCGACCGGGTCGGATTCATCGACGTCCCGGATCGCCCGCTCACCCAGCTCGCGGAGACGATCCAAAGCGCACTCTTCAGCTACCTCTGGTCGCCGATCGTGCTCTTCGGCATGCTGAGCGGAATCATGTGGGCGTTCCGCAACAAGGCAGACCGCGATACCCACGACAAAGGAGCAGACCCATGAGCGCGCATCCCGGCCCGATCCGGGCCCCCTTCTGGACCCCCGGCGTCCTCGTGCTGGCGTTTCTGATGGCCGCGGGTGCTGTCGCCGTGCTGGCACGGTTCATCGGCGGCATCGGCTACGTGTCCAACCTGAGCACCGCCCGTCCATGGGGGATCTGGATCGGCATCGACGTCGCCTCGGGGGTGGCGCTGGCCGCCGGAGGGTTCACCACCGCCTTCCTGGCGCACATCCTGGGCCGCCACACCTACGAACCCGTCGTTCGACCGGCGCTTCTGACCGCCATGCTCGGCTACACCTTTGTCGTATTGGGCCTGATCGTCGACATCGGCCGCTCCTGGGCCATCTGGAAACCGATGATCCACTGGAACTTTCATTCGGTCTTGTTCGAAGTGGCCATGTGCGTGATGTTCTACCTGAACGTGCTCTACATCGAGTTCATCCCCATCGTGGTGGAACGCTTCAGGGGACGGGTCAACCTGCCCGGCCCCCTCGCCGCGCTCAACAGGCCCGCCGAAACGCTGCTCGGCCTGGCCGACGCGATCCTGCCCAAAATCATGTGGATCTTCATCATCGCCGGGGTGGTCCTCTCCTGCATGCACCAGTCGAGCCTGGGTTCGCTGATGCTGATCGCCCCCACGAAGCTGCACCCCCTCTGGTACACGCCGATCCTGCCGCTGCTGTTTCTGACCTCCGCCATCGCCGTCGGCTACCCCATGGTGGTGTTCGAAACCACCCTTGCCACCACCTCGCTGAAGCTCGACCCCGAGATGCAGGTCCTCTCGCCGCTGACGCGCTTCACCGTTGTCCTGCTGGGGATCTATCTGGCGTTGAAGATCGGGGACATGGTGATCCGCGGGACTTATGTCTACCTGCTGGACGGCACGGCCCAGACCAATGCCTTCCTGGCGGAGATGATCCTCGGGGTGCTCGCCCCCTGGCTCATGCTTCTTTCTCCCGCCGTGCGCCGCTCCCGCCGCTGGCTGTTCATCGCCTGCACGCTGATCGTCGGCGGAGTGCTTCTCAACCGGGTCAATGTCTTCGTTGTCGCCTACCGGCCGCCGGTCAGCGAGAACTATTACTTTCCGTCGGTCACTGAAATTCTGATCACCGTCGGGTTCATCGCCGGCCTGATGTTCCTCTACCGCTTTCTCGTAAACTATCTACCGGTCTTGAACAGACCAGGACAGGAGGTGTCCGCATGACCAGGCGGTTGTCAGTTGCCATTGCGTTTCTAACGGCGCTGGCGGCAATCGGCGGCCTGCTCGGTTTCCAGGGGGGCGGTTCATCGCCGCCGGCGGCAATCGCGGCGGCGGAGGGAGCCGCGCCGGCCCCGACGCCGCCCCAAACCGCCACGGCCTGGACCGCCCCGGACCAGGAGGCCGCCAAGCTGCGCGCGAAGGAGCTCGTCCCCTTCGTCGAGGCCGTCATGGAGGAGTGCGACCTTTGCCGGCAGATGCGGCTGCGGGAGACCGGGCTCGGGATCAAGGAGATCACCCACAGCTACTTTCTGCTGGACAGCCCGATCATCCGGAAAACAGAAGACCTCTACGGCCCGGTGCGCTTCAAACACAGCAAGCACGCCGCCCAGCTCAAGGACTGCGCGCTCTGCCACCATCGCCGACCCCTGGACGCCCAGGCCAAGGAGACCACGCGCTGCTCGGCCTGCCACCAGGAGGCCTTTCGTCCGGACCACCCGGAGCGGCTCGGGTTGAAGGCCGCCTTTCACCAGCAGTGCACGGGATGCCACCAGGAGATGAACAAGGGCCCGACCGACTGCCTGGGCTGCCACCGCAAGAACGTCCCGGACCACAAGGAGCTGGTGAAGCTGCCGGAAAAGCCCCAACCGACGGAGGTGACCGAGGAGTGCCTGCGCTGCCATAAGGCCGCGGGCGAGGACATGCTCAAGACGGCCCACTGGCTCTGGAAGGGGCCGTCGCCGTACACCCTGAACCGCAGCAAGCACGTGACGCACGGCAAGGCTACCACGGCCGTGAACAATTTCTGAGTGAGCATCCACAGCAACGAGGCTCGTTGCACCAGCTGCCACGCCGGATATGGATGGAGAGACCACACGTTTGATTTCACCGATATGACCAAAATCGACTGCCTGGTGTGCCACGACCGCACCGGGACTTACATGAAAGTACCCACCGAGGCCGGCATGCCCGATCCCGCTGTGGATCTGGTCCGGGTGGCCAAGAGCGTCGGCCGGACCAGCCGCCGGACCTGCGGCGAATGCCACTTCAACGGCGGCGGCGGGGAGGCCGTCAAACACGCCGACATGTCCCGTCAGCTGCTCGACCCCGAGCGCAGCTGCGACGTCCACATGGGCGGCTACGACTTCCAGTGTTCGGAATGCCACCGCACCCGCAACCACAAAATCGCCGGCCGCAGCACCTCGGTGCCGGTGTCGGAGGGCGGTTTCAGCTGCGAGAACTGCCATGGCGAGCGGCCGCACTACGGCGATGGGCTGCTGGTTCACCATCTGAACAAACATGCTGAAACCATCGCCTGCAACACCTGCCACTCGCCGGTGTACGCCAAGTGCAAGCCGACGGTGGTCTCCTGGGACTGGTCCAAGGCCGGGGACAAGAACCGCAAGCCCATCAAAGACAAATACGGCATGCAGGATTATGATTGGAAAAAAGGGGAGTTCACCTGGCTCGAATCGGGCAAACCCGTTTACACCTGGTATAACGGCTCCATGAAGCGCATGCTTCTGGGCGACAGGGTGGACCTCGATGTGTCGCCCATCCACATCACCGAGCCGGTCGGGTCGATCAAGGACCCCGGGTCTAAAATTGCGCCGTTCAAGTTCATGGAAGGAGTCAACGCGTTCGACCTTGAACACCGCTATTTTTTAGTGCCGCACCTCTTCCCCAAGGGCAAGGAGGATGCGACCGCCTTCTGGAAACACGCAGACTGGCAGAAGTCGTTCACTGCCGGCATGCAGGCGGCGCATTTACCCTACAGCGGCAAGTACGAGTGGTATAGGACGCGCATGTACTGGGGCATCGAGCACGAGGTGATGCCGGCCAACATGGCGCTCTCCTGCGTGCAGTGCCACGAAAGCCTGAAGGGTGAGCGCACCTGCAACCGCTGCCACCAGGACAACAAAACCGTCGACTTCAAAAAGATCGCCCAGAAGGGAACGGATTTCAGCTACATGGCTTCGAAGGGCAGGGATGTCAGCCACCTGATCGGTACGACGGACTACATCGACTTCAAGGCCCTGGGCTACAAGGGGGACCCCATCCTACATGGGGGCCGCTTCAAAAAGCTGCCGATGGGCTACACGCCGCAATAGGGAACCCCCAGCTGGATGGTTTCCGGGAGCGGGGGATGGGGTGCACCGGCCGGCGCGGGCGCGGCCTCATCCGCAAACGACGGGAAGGGCGAAGCGCACAGCCGGCCGCTTCAAGGCGGAAGGTCCCGACGCGCGCTGCGGCCGCGCTCCTGCGGAAGGGATTATTTTAGGGTCGTCCGGCAACCGCCGAGGAGAACATCTCCAGGTTCGTGTGCGGCAGAAAGAGCGCGGACCGGAATTCGTCCATGTAGTGCGGGCTGCTCGAGAAG
>JALOPB010000176.1 GCA_025454115.1 Desulfobacterales bacterium
GCCGATCGGCGAAGGCCAGACCATATCGCAGCCTTATATCGTCGCCCTTATGACCGACACCCTGCAGCTAAAGCCTTCCGACCGGGTTCTTGAAATCGGCACGGGTTCGGGCTACCAGGCGGCTATTTTGTCTGGCCTGGCGGCCCATATATACACAATAGAAATTAAACATAAACTTTATTTTAATTCACATAATATCCTGAATAAACTAGATTATAAAAATATAAATTGTCGATATGGCGACGGTTATTTCGGCTGGCCTGAAGAGGCTCCGTTCGACGCCATCATGATCACTGCAGCCGTGGATCACATCCCGCCCCCACTCCTTAAGCAACTGCGGAACGGCGGCCGGCTGGTGCTGCCACTAGGAAGCCCGTTCGGATATCAAAACCTCGTGCTGGTGACCAAGCAGGGCGAAGATGTTTCAGTTAGACAGATCACTGGTGTGCTCTTTGTCCCCATGACGGGCCATGCCATGCATAAAGGACGCCCCTGAACCATGGTGCACCTGGCGGTATTCACGGTTTCGTTTTCGGCCTTGGCCTTCGAAGTGCTTCTTGCCCGCCTGTTTGCGCTCAGCCAGTGGCATCACCTGTCCTTCATGGTCATCAGCATCGCCCTGCTCGGCTTCGGTGCCAGCGGATCGTTTCTGAGCCTGCGCAGTCCTTTCCGCTGGAGTCAATCCGCCGGCAGTTTTCTCTTCCTGAGTGTCGCCGCGGCCAGCCTTTTGTGCTCCGGATCGATGCTCATCGCTTTTTTGGGACTGATCCACTTGCCTCTGGATTATTTTCGTCTGGTTGTCGAACCGATCCAGATATTCTACCTACTCACGGCCTATTTGCTTTTGATTTTGCCTTTTTTCTTCGCCGGCGGGGTCATCGCGCTGGCGTATATCGGCTTTCCGCAGCGACCGGAGCCGGTCTACTTCGCTTCCATGACAGGTTCCGCGCTGGGCGCGATGGCACCGGTGGTGCTTTTGCCCCTTGTCGGAGAGCTGGCGGTCGTGGGGTTATCGGCGTTGCTTCCGGCGGTCGCTGTTTTAGCCGGCCGGCCCACCCTACCGTCACGGGAAAACGGCGGAAAGCGGTGGATCCGTTTAGGGAGGATTTATGTGCTGGGATCGGTATGCGTCGGCAGTGCCGGGCTTTGGCTCTCGACGCCGGCGGCCAGAGACCGGATTGAAATCAAGTCCTCGGAATATAAATGGCTATCGCAAGTACTGCAGTTCCCTGACACCGAGGTGATCGATTCGACCTCAGGCATCCGAGGTCGAATCGAGCGAGTTCGCAGCCCGCACCTGCGTTTTGCACCCGGGCTCAGTTTGAAATACACCGATTCTCTGCCGACAGCCGAGGCCGTGTTCATCGACCGTGATCAGCCGTTGTTCCTCTACCCCCCGCGCCCCGCCGAGGGAATTGATTTTGCGCGCTTCACGCTCTCCTTCACCGCATATGAAATCGTCGGCACCCCCGACCGGGTCCTATTGATCATGGACTCCGGAGGCTTGGCGGTTGCATGTGCCCGGGCCTCCGACGCGCGACAGGTTCGCGTCGTTCATCCGGATCCGCATCTGGCCGCCGTGATTCAACAGCACTATGGGTTGGAGGTGATTCGCGAAGCCCCGCGAAGCCTGTTTGCTCGGTCGGAGGAAACCTTCGATGTGATTCACATCGAACGCTGGGGCTCTTCGCTACCCGGAGCGGATGCGCTCAACCAGGACCACCTGTTGACGGTGGATGGTTTGCAGGAATGCCTGCGCCATCTCAGCCCGCAGGGGGTTCTGATCGTTTCGCACAAGCTGCTCCTGCCGCCATCCGCCACCTTGCGGTTGTGGTCAACGGTCCGGGAAGCACTCTCGGATTGCGGGGTGTCCGATCCGGAGCGCGGCATCGCGATGTTGCGCAACTGGGACACCGTCGCCCTGCTGGCGGCCCGGCATCCGCTCCCGAACCCGCATCGGATTCTGGAGTTTGCACGTCGGTTGAATTTCGATGTCGTCTACCTCGATGGCGCGGCGGAATCCGATGCCAATCGCTTTAACGTTTTCGACCGGCAAGGCCGAAGACTTCTTTTCTGAGTACCTTCTCGATGTCGAGCCCCGGACCGATCTGCAGCCCTTTCCCGGTCATTTTCTGAAATGGGGTCGACTCGGAGATCTCTACCGGACGCTTGGCGGCCGCCCGCACAGCTTCCTTTTGGCCGGAGAAGTGGTGGTGGTAATCGTATTTTTGCAGGCGCTGGCGGCAGCCGTGGTTCTTCTTCTAATTCCCGCTGTCGTGATGGCGAAAAAAAGCGGTACGGACCGACGGGTCAGCAGCGCTTATTTTGGAGGCATCGGCGCCGGATATATTTTCGCCGAACTGCTGTTCATTTATACGGGTACGCTTTTCTTCGGAGACCCGGTCGTCAGCCTGACCGTCGCGCTTACCGCGCTGCTGGTGTCCTCGGGTGCAGGCGGCCTGTGGGCTCAGCGGCACGGACCCAGTTCGCTGGCTCCCGCCCTGTTGGCAGCTGCAGCGACTCTGCTGGTGACCGGCCTGTCGCTTTGGTATTTCTCGCAGCCGCTGCTGGCTCTGCCGGAATATTGGCGGTACGCGGTTCTCTCCACCGCCGTGATGATCCCGGGATTCGCCATGGGTGTGCCCTTCCCGCTCGGCATGCGCTTCCTGATGCGTCGGCCGGAGGATCGGGCGTTCGCCTGGGCCGCCAACGGATGTGCTTCCATTCTGGCCTCGATCGCCGCCGCTCAGGTCGCCGTCAGCGGGGGGCTGCATTGGATTCTCGCCGCGGCACTGATCGGCTATGGCCTGGCCGGCTGGGGCCTCCTAAAAGCGAATAGAACGATGGCTGAGCAGCATGTCCGCGGTTCCCATTGTGGTAAATGATGCTTTTTTAAAGTCAGGATATCAATAGCGTCTCCGCTCCAGGCCATACTTCTGGAAAAACGTGTACGATATGTCGAACCGTCCTTACAACCCGCCGTTCCTGCTTCGCAACGGCCACATTCAGACATTTTTGGCCAGCAGTTCGCTGCGGGTCTGGGGATCCAACGCCATGCAGGCGTCAGCGCGCGCGGAGATGGTTACCACGGATGCCGGCGTGCACCTGCTCGGTTTTCGCTCACGGCAGCAAGACCCCCAGCAAGACCCCCGTCCCAAGGGCCTCGTCGTTCTCCTGCACGGCTGGGAGGGCAGCTCGGATTCCACTTACATCCGCCGCACGGGTCGATCTCTTTACCAACGTGGATACGAGATCTTCCGCCTGAACTTCAGAGACCACGGCCCGACTCAACACCTGAACCCAGGGCTTTTTTTTGCAGCGTCGCTCGACGAAGTATTCGATGCGGTCCGCCGAGTGTCGCAGGAATCATCCAAGCTGCCGGTTTTCTTGGTCGGTTTTTCGCTCGGTGCCAATTTTGCGCTGCGCATTGCGGTGCGGTGCCATTGCCAACCGATCCCCAATTTACGGCATGTCGTCGCCATCAGTCCGGTACTGGACCCCGAGGAATCAACCCGGCGCGCGGACCGACACCCCGTCATCCGCCGATATTTTATAAAAAAATGGCGCAAGTCGCTGGCGCTCAAACAACGGCTTTTCCCGCACCTCTACGATTTCAGCGCGGCCATCGGTTCCAGGACCATCCGCCAAACAACGAATCTCATCCTTGCACGATACGGCGAATTTTCTTCGACGAGGGCTTATTTTGACGCCTACACGCTTACCGGCACAAGGCTAAATGATCTCTCCGTTCCCACCACCTTGCTGACCTCCGCGGACGATCCCATCATCCCCGTGCAGGACTTTCATGAACTCCAGTTGAATCCCTCCACCAGCCTGATCGTTCATCGGCATGGAGGCCATAACGGTTTTCTCGAGGGTCCCGGTCTGCGCAGTCGCTACGAAAACGACCTGCCCAGCCTGTTCGACCGCTGGACACAGAATGCTCATTCAACCCCGTTATAAATTCGGTCGAATGGGTTGCGTTTCGTGCGATCCGTGTCTAAATTGGAGGGTAACATTTTCAAGGGGGAGGGTAATGAATGAGCGAAGACAGAGCCACTGAAATTCTTAAGAATGCAATCCTGCTCGAAAAGCGCGGTCACGCCTTTTATTCGAAAGTCGCCCAGCAGGCTCGCGGCGAGGCCGTCAAGAAGTTCTTCCAGCTGATGGCGGAGGAAGAAGTGAATCATGTCCAAATTCTATCCGATCAGTTCAAGTCCTACCGATCCAACAAGAAATTCAAGCCCCGCGATCATATCGGGCAAGCCGAGTTCACCACCGTAAGCGAGATCCTGACAACGGATCTGAAGCGCCAGATAGCGGCTGCCGACTATGAGGCGGCTGCCATTGCCGCCGCCATGGCGATGGAAAAGAATGCCATTCAGATCTATGCGGCCCGGGCAGCTGAAACCCAGGATCCCGATGAAAAGGAGCTCTATGGATGGCTGGCGGATTGGGAAACCCGGCATCTGGATTTTCTGGCCAAGATCGACCGCGACCTCACTGAAGAAATCTGGCACGATAACCGTTTTTGGCCGTTTTAAAGCCGGCTCGACTTGATCTGCGGAATGCTCGGCGCAAACGAGTCGATGTTCGGGGCATGCAACGAATCCGAATCACGGCGGCAGACATAAAAAACGGGCTTTGCACATACGATCGATTCGGTTGCAAAGCCCGCCAAGAACGCGATATCGGAAAACGTCTTAATCAGTCTCCGGAACGACCGTCATCGCAGGCATCGTCGTTGCGGTTTAACCGGGAGTGTTCGGCGGTGCTGCTCATCTCACATACCGGCAGTTTCTCGGCGCCCCGCATGGCCCTGCCGCAGCACTCGGGCACTTTATCGCCAGCCTTCACTTCCATCGCCTTACCACAGTTTTCGCATTCGTATTTATTCTTTTTGGACATGTGATCCTCCTCAACGTTAGGCCGCATTTAGACTTGCACCATAAATAATCCCTCCAGATGTGTCAAGAACATCCGATGCATTGCAGCCCGAAGACGATGAAGCACATACGGATCAGGTGCCGACGATCCCGATGACACAACCCAAAATGCATGATGTCAGGGTGCCGGACACCAGCGAACGCAGGCCGAGTCCCACAATTTCAGAGCGGCGTTCGGGGGCCATGGTACCCATGCCGCCGACCATGATTCCTAGACTGCCTGGGTTTGCAAATCCGCACATGCCATAGGTCATGATGAGCAGGCTGCGGGGGCTGAGGGTTCCGGCTGGCAGCCGCCCCATGTCGACGTAGGCGATGAGTTCGTTGAAAATCGTCTTGGTGCCCATCAGCGCACCGGCCGTGGCCGCTTCGCTCCAGGGAACCCCCATCAGCCAACAAACGGGTGCCATGCCGATCCCCATAAGACGCTGCAGGGTGACCGGTTCCCCCAAAACCACGGGCAGCAGGCCCAGCGCCAGATTGGCCAGGCTCACCAGCGCCACCAGAACGACGAGCATGGCGATGATGTTCAGCAACAGCGCCACTCCCTGCAAGGTCCCCTGGGTGATGGCGTCCATGGAACTGGCGGCGGTCTCCGTCCCTGTCATTTCGCCTTCCGTCACGGCGGCCGTCTCCGGGATCATGATCTTGGCGATGGTGATGGATGCCGGCAAACTGATGATCGATGCGACCAAGAGGTGTCCCATGGCATTCGGCACCGTCGCGCCGATCAATGCGGCGTACAGGGCCATCACCGTTCCGGCGATGTTGGCCATTCCGCAGGTCATGACTGAAAACAGTTCGCTGCGGGTCATTCGGCTCAGGTAAGGCCTTATGAACAGCGGCGCCTCCACCATTCCCACGAACACGTTCATCGCATTCGACAACCCTTCCGCCCCGCCGACTCTCATGGTTTTTCGCAGCCCCCATGAAAACAGGCGGACGACCGTCGGCAGGGCCTTCCAGTAAAACAGGAGCGATGTCAAGGCGCTGATTACCAAGACCATCGGCAGAGCCTGAAATGCCAGAATAAAGCTGGCTCCCGGGTAGCTTTCCGCAAAGGGCAGTGATCCGCCGCCGATATAACCGAATACGAAGGAAGTACCGGCAAGTGTCGCCTGCTGCAGGGCGACTACCAGCCGATTGAGAACGACAAACCCTTCGCGGAGGATGGGAACCTTGACCAACACCCAGGCGACTGCAAACGTCCAAAAAATGCCGGCAGCGACGATGGTTGGGTTCACCCGTCGACGGTTTTCGCCCAGAAGCCAAGCGACAAGCAGAAAGGCACACAATCCCAACAGGCTCTGCCAAATCATGCTATCCCCTCAACTGTTTTTCAAACCTACCAGCGATGCCAGCCGCCGGGTGGAATCCCGATCGTTTTCAGGCCCTTCGTGGTAGTGCAGGATTCGCAGTGACAAAAAGCTGTGCAGCAGTTCGTTTGCCCGCAGAAAATAATCCCGACAGCGTTCCGACCGCTCGTCGGAGCGGCCGAGCGGTTCGAGAAGGGTTTCAAAAATCAGAAGGCCGCCGGGTTTCAACCCCTCAAGAATCTGAGGAAACAGTCGTCGATTCAGAAAAAGGATATTTATGATCAGGTCGTAGCGCTCGGCGGGGATATCGAAAATATCCAGATCCGCACAAATGGCCCGAACGGAACGGTGGCGACCGGCCAGCATCGCCAGCGCTTCGTCGGAGATATCCACGGCGTCGACCGTAAAGCCCCGCTGGGCCAGAAAGAGTGCGTTGCGCCCGCTGCCAGCGGCGATATCCAGCACCGTTAGTCCACAGGATAGTCCGACATAATCCTTGACGATGTCGGATGGTTCCGCTGGATAATTCCCCCGGCGGTATTTTTCATTCCATTTGAGTCGGTCTCTGAACATCCATCGACCTCATGGTTCGCTTTACAAGCAGACAGCGTACCCCTTGCCTACCTTTCCCGCACACAGCCTGGCAGCTTTTTGTGGCTAACCCTAAAACACTTGTAACTTTTTCACCTCGATGGGGTCTCTATTTTCGGTTCGAATCGGATTCGAGCCGTTGCGAAGTTGAGAAGTAACCGCCTGAACGTTCTCAACCTCCTCCTTTTCTCGGGGGGTGGCCCACAGCCTTGTGGGCCGCCCTTTTTTTGTTGCCGTCCCATTCGCTCTCAGATAAAGCGGCGTCCCCACCGCTTGAGCGAGTCCCTCCACCGCCGGTCAAGCGTTTGTCTTAGAAAGCGGGAGCAAGTCCGGTGCATGCGTCAGCACGCTGAGCCGGGCGTTCTTCCCCTGTCTCCTCAATGCCTCATCAACCGCCCACTGCACATGAGGAGCATGGGTATGGCCAAGCTTGGCCTTGTGATCCTCAGGGATGCCCGGCGAGTAATTGATCACCGATGCTTTTTCGCGAACCAGTGCCCAGGCGATCGCCAAAGCTGCTGCCACACCGTTGGTCAGACGCCCGGAACGGTAGGCTGCCTTGATTTCGATCGAAGGCCATGCGGTGTAATGAAGCAGGTCGGTATGTACCGGACTCACCCCTTCCGGGGCCGGAGTGCATACGATAATGGTGCCGCCGGGCTTGACCATACGCTGAGCCGGATACTGTGATTTGTGAGATTGCCAAAAATCCAGGTCGCAAGGACAAGAGTTGGCGAGCACGATATCGGGAGCTTCCTGATATTCGACGCCGTAAATCCCCCGGGCTGCCTGAACCCCCGCTTTGAACGCCGCCTGCCTTTCACCGTAAAAAATGCCGGTCACTCGGCCCTCACTGTTCATGACAACATTGAAGATGGTTTTCATGCCGACCCGGTCGGCCATATCGTCCATGTCGCGCCGAACCGGGTTATCCTCAATTCCCAAGAGCGAGTCGCCGCCCCCCTCGCACGAGAGAAGATGGGTCTCAGCCGTGGTCTTGGGGCCGCAAATACCCGGCTGAATGATCTTCGACGACCCGGAATACCCTGGGATATGGTGGGGGACGATGGCGCCCAGACCGATCACCACGTCTGCCGTTTGCACGGCCCGGTTCACGTGCAGGGGAGTGCCGCAAGCAGAGCATCCGAGGTCGATCAGATTATTGAGCTCGCGCCATTCATGATTGAAGACTCGGATTCGTCGGAACACCTCGGGGCCCACCTTGGCCTGCATTTCATCGGTGGTCATATAGCGGTGGGTTCCAAGCGCCATGATGCAGGCAATGCGTTCGTCGCGGATTCCGGCCCGGTTTAAATGCCTCAGCAGCGGCGGAATCATGCGGTCGGCCGGGGTCAACCGTGTATTGTCGTCGCTTATCAGCAGCACGCGGTCGCTGGGTTTGACCCATTCTTCGATCGCCGGTTGACCGATCGGGTGGGCCAGAGCATGCTCGATCGCAGCTCCCAAGTCCCGGAGCGGTGTGGAGGGGTTGGGGTACAGCACCTGGGCCAGATTGCGGTTCGGCACCTCAAAACTGAGCGGTTTCCCATCAAATGGGATCGTTACGGTTGTCATGGCGTCCCTTTAAAAGGTGGTCGGTGAAACA
>JALOPB010000177.1 GCA_025454115.1 Desulfobacterales bacterium
CGGCCGCATCGAATACGAGCGTGTCCAGTACGCCACTCCTGCAGATGACGGCCGGCTCACCGCCCCTTTAAATGGAAAAATTCGGCCTATGGGATTGCTGATTCGCGGCCATGCATGGTAGAGGGTAGGACACCTTTTGGTTGAAAGTTATACAAAAGCCTGGTCAGAGGCGATCTGCTTACGGCATCAGAAAGGCGAAGTTCGCGCATGTCTCTCTCGGTGATGGCCGTTGTCCTGTTTGCAGCGCTGTTGCATGCCTCCTGGAATTTCCTGGTCAAACGCACGGGCGATAAGCACCAGAGCATGAGTGCGGTGGTGATCGGGCATTCGCCTTTTGCGGCCGCCGCCCTGCTGCTGGCGCCGTTGCCCGATCCCGACGCGCTGGTCCTACCGCATCGGCGATTTGAGCCAGGTATACCCCCTGGCACGTGGCGTTGCCCCTCTGCTGGTCGCCGGTGTCTCGGTGACCCTGCTGGGCCTGCACCTATCCGGGGCGGAGCTCGCGGCCGTGGCCGTGATTGCAATCGGCATCATGAGCCTGGCGACGGCGCGCCGGCGTGACGGGCTTCGCAACGGACCGGCGGCAGGCCTGGCGGTCATCACCGGAGGATTTATCGCCGGCTATTCGCTGGTGGATGGGTTGGGGGCCCGCGCAGCCGGTACCGCTCTGGGTTACTACGGCTGCCTGTCGATCTTAAATGCGGTCATTTTTGCGATCATTATGCGGGTGATCCGACCGGGCGTCGTGAAGCGGGTGGTGTTGCACGATTGGCGGTTTGCCCTGGGCGCCGGCGGCGCTTCGTTTTTTGCCTACGCGATGGCCACCTGGGCGTTTACCGTCGCACCGATCGCACTGGTCACGGCGTTGCGGGAAACCAGCATCGTCTTTGCGCTGCTGCTGGGGGTGGTGGTGCTGAAGGAACGGCTGGATCTCATGAAAGTGCTCGCCACGGCGTGCACGTTGCTCGGTATCGGTTTGATGCGCTTCCACCGCTGACGTCAGGTTGGGGCGGTGCTGCCGGGGTCTGCCTTCTCTTCACCGGGGTCCCTCGGCGCACCGGCCTCCCTGGCCGGGTCTTTGACCTTGTCCTTCTTCCGAGGCTGGCCCTGCAGGGTGATGATGAGCCGCTCGCCGATGGGGCTGCGGTACTGCGTCTTCTGGTAGAGGCTCTTGGCGGGACAGGTATCGGAACACACCCCGCAGTACACGCAGGCGAAGGGATCATAGGTCCAGAGGCAGGCTTTCTTGTCTACCTGGATGCATTGGGAGGGGCACTTGACCTCGCAGGTGCCGCAAAAGATGCATCGTTCGATGTCATTGATCAGTTCGCCGCGGACATGGGCGAAGGGCTCGCGCACCTCGGCCGGATACCTCCGGGTGGACTTCCTGACCGCCAGATTGCGCATGATGTTGGGCGTCATCCTGAACATGGGCAAAAACCTTCCATTGGATGACTTCGCCGGAGGCCCACGTTCAAGGCGCGTAAGCCTCCGCCGAGCGAGGCGTACTCCCCGTAC
The DNA here is from genome assembly GCA_025454115.1 of Desulfobacterales bacterium. Lineage (GTDB taxonomy): Bacteria > Desulfobacterota > Desulfobacteria > Desulfobacterales > SpSt-501 > SpSt-501. Next base: position 1,519 of record JALOPB010000177.1, read on the forward strand.
GCCGCAGGGAGCTCGGAGCGAACGCCACGCCGAAATTGAGTTTCTGACGAAGTCATCATCGTTCAGTGCAGCTGATGCACGGGTCGATTGAAAGCGTCACCACCGGCACGTCGGACAGGAAATGGCCGGGCAGCATCACCAGCAGCGGCGGTATGTTGGCGAAGGTGGGGGTCCGGATGCGAACGCGGTCGAGCGTCTTTTGACCGGATCCCTTGAGGTAGTATAAAAGCTCGCCCCGCGGCTGCTCCACGCGGGTGACCGTTTCGCCCTGAGGCGGCTTGATGCCCTTGATCTTGGCGCGCACGTCGCCGTCGGGCATGCGGTTGATCGCCCGGCGGATCAGGTCGATGCTGGCCAGGGTTTCCCGGAACCGGACCTTGTTGCGCGCGTAGCAGTCCCCGTCGCTTTCAACGACCGGCTCGAAGTGCAGCTCGCCGTAAGCGTGGTAGCCGGTCTGGCGCGCATCCTGGGCCACTCCGCTGCCGCGCGCCGTGGGCCCCACGGCCCCGAGTTCGTAGGCCTGCTGCCGGGTGAGGACCCCCTTGCCGACGGTGCGCTTCTTGACCGTGTAGTCCTCCAGCATCGTGGCTTCCAGGCGCTTAAGCTCCGCCTCCACCCACTCGAGCTGCGCCAGCACCCAGCGGATCTGTTCGGGGTCCGGGCTGCGGCGCACCCCGCCGATCACGTTGACCGACACGATCACGCGGTTGCCGGTGGTCGCTTCGCTGATGTCCATGATTCGTTCGCGCACGCGCCAGAACTGCATGAACAGGCTCTCGAAGCCGAAGCTGTCGGCGAAGAGCCCCAGCCACAGCAGGTGGCTCTGAATCCGGTGGAGCTCGGACCACATCACCCGCAGATACTGAGCCCGGGGCGGCACTTCAACGCCCATGAGCTCCTCGATCCCCTGGCAGTAGCAGGCCGCATGGATCATCGAGCAGATGCCGCAGACCCGCTCGACGACCTGGATCATCTGGTGAAAGTCACGGATATCGGCCAAGCGCTCGAGGCCCCGATGGACGTAGCCCAAATTCGGGATGGCTTCGATGATGCGTTCATCCTCCATCGTCAGTTTGAGATGGATGGGCTCGGGCAACACGGGATGCTGGGGCCCGAAAGGGATCACGGTCTTGCGCATCGGGAATTCTCCGCGTTATTCGGTTCCGCTTGCGCTGCCGGCGACGCCGCCGACCGCAGGCTGAAGCGGCAATACGGCGTCTTCAGCGCCTCCTCCTCCAGATACAGGGTGCCGCGGTAGTCCACCACGAGGCCTTCGAATCGCAGGCCGAAGAAATCCTGGATCTCGTTTTCCACCAGCAGCGCGGCAAAGTAGACCGGCGAGATGCTCGGAACCGCTGCGGTTTTCGACACGGTCAGCCGCAGGTGTTTCAGGCCGAGGTCCTTGTCGAAGTGGTAGAGGATGTCCAGGTTGGATGCGTCGAGCTCGGTGCAGGACAGCGTCACCAGCCGATAGCCGAGCACCTTGAGCCTCGCAACCTCCCCCACCAGCGCCTCCGCGCTGACGGCCATGATCGCTTCGCGCATCGTCTACGCCTCTTTCCGCTCCCGGCTGCGCTCCTGGGACGCCTGCAATTTGCCCAGCCCGAGCACGACCCCGTCGATAATCGCCTCCGGCTTGGGGGGACAGCCCGGCACATAGACGTCCACCGGGATGATCTTGTCGATTCCACCCACCACGTTGTAAGCTTCCCGAAAAATACCCCCCGAAAGGCCGCAGGCCCCGATGGCCACCACGATTTTCGGGCTCGGCATCTGGCTGTACAGGTTGGCCAAAACTTTTTTGTTGCGATGGTTGACCGTGCCGCTCGTCAGCAGCAGATCCGCATGAAAAGGATTGCCCACATGGATGATCCCGAACCGCTCCACGTCGTAAACGGGCGTCAGACAGGCCAGGATTTCGATGTCGCACCCGTTGCAGCTGCCGCAGTCGAAATGCAGCAGCCAGGGAGACTTGGCCCGCAGCTGGTTGATGAACCTTCTCATCGCTTCCATGGAGCTCATCCGTCCTCGAATGTCACCGCCAATCGTCTGAAGCCGGCGCAACCCCGCGGCTTCTTTCAGCCCCTCACGTATGATGTCGCCCGAAGCCCAAATTCAAGGCGCGCGAGCTCCCGCCGAGCGAGGCGTACTTCGTGTACGCCGCAGCGAGCGCGGAGCGAGTGCAACGCAGAAGTTGGGCTTCCGGCGACGTCATCATTATCCTTGGTGCAGCCAGATCAGGTTCACGAGTGACAGCGTCAACCCCACGCCCCAGACATAGCTCAGCATCCAGCGCCAGTTCATCCGCGAGGTGATGTTGTCCACCAGCACCTCCAAAAAATACGTGACGGCCAGCAGGACCGCCATGCCGATCCAGCTGGTCCCCCAGAACAGCGTGCAGAACCCCAGCAGCAGCACCACCTCGAACCAGTGGCCGATTTCGGTCAGCGCCAGGAATGGGCCGGAGTAGTCCGTCAACAGCCCCTTGACCAGCTCCTGGTGGGCGTGGTGGCAGGTCGAGAGATCAAAGGGCGACTTGCGCAGCTTGATGGTCAGGGCATACCCGAGCACGATGAACAAAAACGGCAGCTTCAGCAGCATGGGCTGCGGCCAGGCGTAGATGTCGGCCAGCTTGAAACTGCCGGTTTCAAGATAAAACCCCACCACCACCAGCACCAAAAGCGGCTCATAGGAAAGGATCTGCAGCAGCTCGCGGTGCGCGCCGATCTGGCTGTAGGGCGAAGTGGACGACAATGCGCCCACCACCAGAAACACGGCGCCTACGGCCTGAACGAAAAAGATCAGCAGCAGGTCGGACTGCAGAAAAAAGAGCACCAACGCAATGGAGGCGGCGGCAATATAACAGTACGCGCAGAAGGCCTGCCAGACGTTGACCACCAGCGGTTCTTTGGCCAGCAGTTTGACCACGTCGAAAAATGGCTGCAGTACCGGCGGCCCGATGCGCGACTGCATACGGGCGGTCAGGATGCGGTCCAGCCCGCTGACGAGCCCGCCGACCACCGGCCCGGCGATCAGCCCGCAGAGGATCATGACGGCAGTCTGCGTCACAGTGCACCTCCCAGAATCAAGGTCAGCAGAATTCCGCCTCCCAGATTGACCCAATCCGTCAGCCGGGCCTCCCCGAAGATGGTGTCCAGATAGTAGTTTTTGGCTTCGGCCTTGACGGACTGGTTCATCGGGCCCCGGAACATGGACGGCTCCCCGGTTTGGATCCCGCTCAGATAGGGCGAGGCGATCTTGGCCCGGAACGCCCGCTTGAGGGCAACGGCGGCGACGATCGACCCGAGCGCCGCCACCGCGCACAACGGCAGAATGGCGAACGTGCCGTAGGTATTCTCCAGCCCGCCGGCCGTAAAGGCATACACCGGGCTGTAAGGTCCTTTCATCATGGGGGCGATCAAGCGCAGGTAGAGCCACGGGGCGCCGACGCTCAGCAGCGCAGCTCCGATGCCAAGCGGTCCGAGCGCCAGCCAGGTCAGCGCCGGCTGGTGCTCGGGCCGGAACCGGCCCGCGAAGGGGTCGCTCATCAGGGTGCCGGCCCAGCGCGCCCAGTAAATGACGGTCAGGGCGCTGCCCAAGGCGACCATCACGATGACGTACAGATTCCGGGCCGCAGCCTCCATGGCCATCCATTTGCTCAGCAGCACGCCGAAGGGCGGCATGATCATCATGATGACGCCCGATACGGTGATCAGGGCCGTCACCGGCATGACCGCATACAATCCGCGCATATCCTCGATGTCGCGGCTTTCGATATGCTGTTCGATGGCCCCCACGCTCAGGAAGAGCATGGCCTTCACCACGGCGTGGAAAGCCAGCAGGAGCATGGCGGCGATCATGGATTCGGCCGTGTTGAGGCCGGTACAGGCGAAGATCAGCCCCAGGTTGCTGATGGTCGAATATGCCAGCACCTTCTTCCCGTTGCTCTGGCCCACCGCCAGGGCCGCGCCGGCAAGAAAGCTGAAGGCGCCGAACACGGCGACACTCTGGCTGAGCAGCGTACCCGTGAACCCCGGTGCCAAACGCAGCGCCATGTAGACGCCCACCTTGACCATGGTGCTGGAGTGCAGCAGGGCCGAGACCGGCGTCGGCGCAACCATGGCGCCGAGCAGCCAGCTCTGGAAGGGGAACTGGGCGGCTTTGACAAAGGCCGCCAGGCACAGCAGCGCCAGGGCCAGCAGGTACACCCCGGAGCCGGCCAGCCACGGCGTCAGGATCCTCTGCAATCCGAGGCTGCCGGTCTCGAGATAGGCTGCGATGATTCCCAGGATGAAGGCGGCCCCGCCGACGCTGTTCATCCACAAGGCCCGCAGGGCGTTGCGGGTCGCGATGGTGGTGCGGTCATGCCCGATCAGCAGAAACGAACACAGCGTGGTCACTTCGAAAAAGAAATAACTAAACATCAGGTCGTCGAAGAGCACCAGCCCATTCATTCCTCCCAGGAACAGGAGCATGACGAAAAAAAAGCGCGGCTGCCGCGAACGCATCACATGGTAATGGTGCTCATGGTTTTCCATGTAGGGGATGGCCTGGAAGCAGATGATGGATCCCACGATGGAAATAATCAGCACCATCAAGAGCGAAAGATGGTCGCAAAAAATGCGCTCGACCGGCAGCGGGCCCTTGACCAGGAATCCCTCCAGATAGATCGCCAGGCCCAGCTGGAGCGCCGCCAAAACAATGATCGTCAGGTGTCGGTGCTTGAAGCCGTAGTAGAGGATGATCAGCAGAAGGGCCGCGTCCGCGACCTGGATGATCCGGTGCAGGTCCGCCCCCAGAAAGGTGGCGGCGCTCAGCCGGAAGGGAACGAGCGGTGCCAGCGTCAGCGCGCCGGCGATCAGCACGGTGCCCGTCGCGAGCACGATGGCGGAGCGGATGGCTTTGCTGGACCCCAGAACGATGCACAGAAGCGCACCGCCGAAAGGGGCCATCACCAGGATGGCCGTCAGCATGGCTCGGATGTCCATAGCGCGGAACCCTCTCCGTGAAATGAACCCTAAAAGGATTAGTAAACCAATCCGTTGGCGAACCACCTCGACGCGGATCCCCGCATGGCACCCCCGGCGCCGGCCGGGTAAGAACTGTTGAGCAAGAGCCATGCCACAAGGTGGCGCCGGCATTTCTCCCAGTCACCTGAAATAATACCTTATCCTGACGAAAATCCCTGGCCGGATCCCCGGGCGTTGACGCCGGTGTCAGCCTTTTTTCCAGAATGCCAAATGCGCCAACACTGTCCATTCAG
>JALOPB010000178.1 GCA_025454115.1 Desulfobacterales bacterium
CGCTGGTTCATTGAACGGATGGTGGCGGCGCGTTGCGGCCGAAAACCCGCCCCGCCGGACCTCGGCTGAAGTTGAACCTGTTTACTTGCCGGAGTAATAACGGCTTGTCGCCAGGAGGTCATCCGCGCGCCAGCCGTCGCCGAGGATCTCGGCCAGCAGGCGGTCGATGTCGTTGCGGCGGCCTTCGCGGATCCATGCCAGCATGTCACTGTGAACCAGCCGCTCGAAGATCGGTTTGTGCGCCTCGGGCGCATGCGCCTCGGCGAGCAAGCGCTTGCGGATCGCCCCCATCAGGTCGAGAAAAACCGTGTATTCATCGCCGAACTGCGCCTGCAGGTCCTGGCGAAGCTTTTTGGCCAGCGCCGGGCTGCGGCCCGAGGTAGAAACCGTTACGACCAGGTCGCCGCGCTCTATCACCGCCGGCAGGATGAAATCGCACTGCTCGGGCCGGTCGGCAATGTTGCAAAGAATTCTCAGACGCCCGGCATCGGTTCGGATGCGGCGGTTGAGCATCTCATCGTCGGTCGCGCCCATCACCAGAAACATGCCCTGCAGGTCGTCGCCGGCGTACTCCCGCTGCACCAGCGTCAACGCGCCGGTGGCCGCCAAGTCCTGCAGTTCACCCGTGGCCGTCGGGCTGACCACCGTGACCCGTCCGCCGCAGGCGATCAGCGACCTGGCCTTGCGGGTGCCGACGCCGCCGCCGCCGACCACCAGGCAACGGCGGTCGCGGATGTCCAGTTGGATGGGGAAATAGTTCATCCGACTTAATCCAAGGTGATGCGCATCAAATCCCGCGCCAGGATCAACGGCCCGTTGTATGTCCGGCGGCATTCTCCCTCGATGTCAGCCTGGTCGCAGACCGGGTAGAAGTGCGTTAGCATCAGCCGTCGCACGCCGGCACGCGTGGCGATGTCGCCCGCCATGGCCGGAGTCAGGTGCCCGCGCACCTTCTGACCTTCGGGAAAAGCAGATTCACATATCAGAAGATCGGCCCCGCGCGCAAGATCAACGAGGGACTCGCTCATGTCCGTGTCGCCGGAGTAGATCAGGTGTCGGCCGCCCGGGCTCGTGATTCGAAACGCGACGCTCTGCGGGCTGTGTTCCACCGGTGCGGTGCGGATGTCGACCCCCGCCAGCCGCACGTGATCGCGGCCGGCGGTGCCCATCTCGATGATCCGGAGCATGTCGCCGAGCTCAATCCAATTGCCATATACGTTTTTCAGGCGTTGAAAGAAGTCCGCAAACCCCTGGCCGGCCACGATGGTGAGCGCTTCGCTGCGGGTGATGCCGTCCGGGTATTTCGTGGCGAAGAGCAGGGGGATCAGATCCGAGGTGTGATCGGGGTGCAGATGGCTGTAAAACAGATAGGAGAGTTCGGCGATGGTCGTTCCGGCTTCCAGCAGGCGCCTCAGGGTGCCGGCGCCGGAGTCGATCAGCCACTTGCGGCCACCCGTTTCAACCAATACCGAACAGGATCCGCGCGTCAGGCTGGGTACGCAGGTTCCGGAGCCCAGCACCGTTACCGTGATATCCGAAGAATGCTTATCCATTCGGCTTGCCCTCGGCGGAAGCAGATTTGGCGGCGGCTTCCGGCTTCGCGCCGGCGGCCTTGCGCAGCGTGCGTTTTTCCGTACGGGTGATGATCCAGTTCATCAGCTTTTGCGGATCCTTGAAGTCGACAGCGGGCTCACGGGCATCGGTCAGACCGATCTCGGCGCGGGCCATGCTCTTGTGGCCGCCGGCCGATCCATAACCGCCGAAGCCTTGTTTGGCCACTCGGCCGGCGTTTTTGCGGGCGCCGTCGTTCCGTAGAATGATGATCAGCTTTTTATCGCAGATCCCGGAGACGATGCTCCAGCTCACCGTGTGGATCCGCATGAAAAAGTCTGCAATGACCACGCACACGTCGGGGTTGGTGACGGCTCCGAGGTGGACGAACACCCGGCCTTTGCGCAGGCGCATGGATTGAAGCGCGGCTTTGAAATACTTGAGGTAATCCAGTCGCAGATCCGCCTGAGCGATCCGCCTCGCCAGCTGCATGTTGGCACGACGGAGCAAATATTGAAACGCCTGCAGATCTTCGGCCTGGGTTTGACGTTTGAAGTCGTCGGTGTCCGTCTTGATGGCGTGGTAGAGGGCCGTGGCCAGATTCTGGGCGGGCGTGATCCGCGCCGCCCGCAGGTATTCGGTCAAAATGGTGGCGGTGGCACCGTAGTTCGAACGGATATCGGTGAAAGGCGCCCGATAGCCGCTGTCGGGATGATGATCGATGACGACGTGCGGCCGCAGGCCGGCCATGGTTTCGCTGTGGTTCGGCTGCGAGTCGACGACGACCATTTTGGAAAAGCGTTCGAGTTGGACGTCGCCGAAGGGCACCAGGGAGACCTTCAGCAGGCGGATCATGGCCAGATTGTCCGGCCGGTTGACCTGGTTGACGTTGGACAGGGTCACTCCGTCCGTCCGGCCCGCGAGCAGGCGGCTTACCGCCATGGCGCTGGCAATCGCGTCGGGATCCGCGGAGATGACCACCAGCACCTGGTCACTGGCTGAAAACTGCTGGTAGAATTCCCGCAGCTTTTCCTTGGTGGATGCCTTCATCTCGCTCATGCGCCTTTCGTTTTGACCTCGGATCATAATTATCCGCGGCGGCGATTACAAGCTCTTTAACAACAGCAGCCCCCGGGTCTTCCGTCGGAAGACCCGGGGGCTGACGCCTGAACGCCTAGTTCCGGCTGAACGTGATCCGATCGCCTTCGGTATCCGCCAGGATCTCGGAGCCTTCCGGAAACCGGCCCTTGAGGATCTCGACGGCCAGCGGGTTTTCGATCGACTGCTGGATGGCGCGTTTGAGCGGCCGGGCGCCGTAGACCGGGTCGTAGCCCTTGCGGCCGATGAGCCGCTTGGCCTCGTCGGTCAACCGCAGGGCGATCTTGCGCTCCGCCAGGCGCCGGGCCAGGCGTTCGACCTGGATTTCCACGATGGCGCCGATCTGATCCGGGGTCAGGTTGTGAAAGATGATGATCTCGTCGATACGGTTCAGAAACTCCGGCTTGAAGGACGCCCGCAGGGCGTCCATGACCCGCTGCTCCATTTCCGCCCGATCGCGCGCCCCCAGCTCCTGGATCCACTGGCTGCCCACGTTGGAGGTCATGATGATGATGGTGTTCTTGAAGTCCACGGTGCGGCCATGGCCGTCGGTCATGCGTCCATCGTCCAGAATCTGCAGCAGGACGTTGAACACCTCCGAATGGGCCTTCTCGATTTCGTCGAAGAGCACCACCGAATAGGGTCGCCGCCGTACGGCCTCGGTCAGATAGCCGCCCTCCTCATAACCCACGTAGCCCGGCGGCGCTCCGATCAGCCGGGAGACGGAATGCTTCTCCATGAACTCGGACATGTCCACCCGCACCATGGCCTGTTCGCTGTCGAAGATGAACTCGGCGAGCGCCTTGGCGAGTTCGGTCTTGCCGACGCCGGTGGGCCCCATGAAGATGAAGGAGCCGATCGGCCGGTTGGGGTCCTGGAGGCCGGAGCGGGCCCGGCGAACGGCGTCGGACACCGCGGTCACCGCTTCCGCCTGCCCGATGATGCGGCGCTGCAGGCGCTCCTCCATGCGCACGAGCTTGTCTCGTTCGCCTTCCAGCATCTTGGTTACCGGGATGCCCGTCCAACGGGACACCACCTCGGCCACGTCTTCGTCGTCGACTTCCTCCTTGAGCATCTGGCTGCCCGTCTGCAGATCGGACAGGCGCTGGTTGGCGGCCTGGAGGTTTTTCTGAAGCTCGATCAGCCGCCCGTAGCGGATCTCCGCCACGCGCGCAAGGTTGCCCTCGCGCTCGGCCAGTTGCGCTTCCGAGTTGAGCTGCTCCTGTTCGCCCTTGATCGTACGGATGTCCTGGATCAGCTCCTTTTCCTTGTGCCAGTGCGCTTTCATTCGGGCGAGTTCGGCGTTCATCTCCGCCATCTCGGCGTCCAGTTTGGCCAGGCGCTCGTGCGCGGCCGGGTCGGTCTCCTTTTTTAAAGCCTGGCGTTCGATCTCGACCTGCGTGATTCGACGCTGGATCTCGTCGATCTCGGCCGGCATGCTGTCGATCTCGATGCGCAGTTTCGAGGCGCATTCGTCGATCAGGTCGATCGCCTTGTCCGGCAGGAACCGGTCCGATATGTAACGGTGCGACAGGGTGGCCGCCGCCACGATGGCGGCGTCCTTGATGCGCACGCCGTGGTGCACCTCGTACTTCTCCTTGAGGCCGCGCAGGATGGAAATGGTGTCTTCCACGCTCGGTTCGCGCACCATCACCGGCTGGAAGCGCCGCTCGAGGGCCGCGTCTTTTTCGATGTATTTGCGGTATTCGTTCAGCGTGGTGGCGCCGACGCAGCGCAAGAGCCCGCGCGCCAGGGCCGGTTTGAGCATGTTGGAGGCGTCCACTGCTCCTTCGGCGGCGCCGGCCCCCACGACCGTGTGCAGCTCGTCGATGAAGAGAATGATCTGGCCTTCCGCGCTTTCGACCTCTTTCAGCACCGCCTTGAGGCGGTCCTCGAACTCCCCGCGGTATTTGGCGCCGGCGACGAGGGCGCCCATGTCGAGGGCCGCCAGGCGCCGGTTCTTGAGCGTCTCGGAGACGTCGCCGGCCACGATGCGCTGGGCCAGCCCCTCTACGATGGCGGTCTTGCCGACGCCCGGCTCGCCGATCAGCACCGGGTTGTTCTTCGTGCGCCGGGAGAGCACCTGGACCACGCGGCGGATTTCCTCGTCCCGCCCGATCACCGGGTCCAGCTTGCCCTGACGAGCGAGATCCGTAAGATCGCGGCTGAAGCGCTTCAGGGCCTGATATTTTTCTTCAGGGTTGGGATCGGTGATGCGTTGGCTGCCGCGGATGTCCTGGAGCGCCTTGAAAACGGCTTCGCGCGTGAGACCCGCCCGGGACAGGATCCGGCCGGCCTCTCCGCCTTTTTCCTCAATGATCGCCAGGAGGATATGCTCGACACTGACGTATTCATCCTTCATCTGCGTCGCTCCGGTGAACGCCGCTTCCAGCACGGCTTTGGACCGGCCGGATAGGTAGGCTTCGGCCATGCCGGCGCCGCTTACCTTGGGAATCCGTTCGACCCCCCTAAGCACTTCCGCGGCAACGCCATCCGGCTCAACCCCGAGCTTGCGCAGAATGGCGACGGCCGTGCCCTCCCTGTCGGCAAGCATGGCGCTCAGCAGGTGTTCCGGTTCGATCTGCTGGTTCCCGTATTGCGCCGCCAGCGACTGGGCTTGTTGGATAACCTCTTGTGATTTAATCGTAAATCGGTCAAACCGCATCTTGCCTCCTCAAGTGTCTGATCGAATTTTATTTTGTTGGTCTAAAATTTGCATGAAAAATAATCACCCTCCATCTCCTGTCAAATGTCAATAGGTGATCGAATGATCCGCAAAACGGCGATTTCCCGGCGCCCGGCCCCAATGCGAGCTTACCCAATAATCATTCCCGTGGCGTCCGGAAAGGGCGGAGTCGGCAAATCCTTCCTGACCGCGAACCTCGCTATCGCCCTGGCCGAACTGAACCATCCGACCATAGCGGTCGACCTGGATCTGGGCGGGTCCAATCTGCACACGTTTCTGGGACTGGCAAATCGTTATCCCGGAGTAGGGGATTTCATTCACGGTGCGGCGCCGGCGCTGGAGGGGCTGCTGGTCGACGCCGGCGTGCCGAATTTGCGTTTCCTGCCTGGGGACGGCCGGACGCCTTTTCTCGCCAACCTGGGGAGTGCGCAGAAACAAAAACTGATTCGACATCTTCAGTCTCTGCCGGCCGAGTACGTTCTGCTGGACCTCGGTGCCGGGGCGGCCTTCAACACGCTGGATTTTTTCGCCTGCGCGCCGGCCGGCATCGTGGTGACGACTCCCGACCTGCCGTCGGCCATGGGCATGCAGGTATTCTTGAAAAACCACCTGCTGCGACGCATCGATCGGCAGCTTGCCATCAACGGATTTAAACCGTTGCGACCGCTGTTCAAGTCGCTTTTGCAGCAGCCCATGAAGGCGCTGCCGGCTACGCTGAGCGGACTGAAAGACCAGATGACGGAACAGGGGGAGGCGGCCGGCCAGGCGTTCGTCCGGGCTGCTGAGGGAATCAGGCCGCGGGTGCTGTTCAACATGGGATCGGCGCCGGAGGAATCCCGGATGGCGCTCGGCATCCGGGAAAGTCTGGCCGAGGTGCTGGGAGTCGAACCCGACTTTTTCGGATTTGTGTTTCAGGACCCTGGCGTGCGTCTGGCGCTCGCGGCCCGAAAACCCTTTCTGACCGGCTTCCGCGAAAGCCTGGCCGCCCGCAACATCGTCAAGATCGCCGAACGTATCGTCAGATTCTGGGGTAATCCCATTCCCGAAAGCGCGGCTCTGATGATCAAACATGTCTTCCAGGTGAGCGGGGGTCTTGAATCTGCTGCGGTCGTTCAATAGGTTCAGTTGAGGCGGTCTCTTATTTGGACGCCCCCC
>JALOPB010000179.1 GCA_025454115.1 Desulfobacterales bacterium
CAAAGCCTGAGATCACACCCGCGGAACCTGATCTGGATCATGCCAGCGTAGGGAAACGAATTCGGGTTGGCTGCCGCAGCATCGGCGACTCGAGGCCGTTTCCCAGGGAAACGGCCTTTTTTGTTTTTATCCAACGGAGGAAGGACATGTCCGATTATGCCCAACGGGCGGCGCACAACCTGGCGTCCCTTCGTGCGCGAAAACCCTTGATCCACAACATTACCAACTTCGTGGTCATGAATTACACCGCCAATGCCCTGTTGGCGATGGGCGCCTCGCCGGTGATGGCCCATGCTCCCAACGAAGTCGAAGAAATGGTCGGTCTGGCCGGAGCCCTGGTGCTGAACATCGGCACCCTCACCGATGAATGGATCGATTCCATGCTCACGGCCGGAAAGGCCGCCGCAGCGCGCGGGCTCCCGGTCGTGTTGGACCCGGTGGGCTCGGGGGCCACCGCGCTCCGGACGCGTTCCGCCCGCAGGATCATATCCGACGTCCGGCCGGCGGTCATCCGCGGCAATGCTTCGGAGGTGTTGTCGCTAAGGGACGCATCGTCCAGAACCAAGGGGGTGGACGCCCTGCACTCCGTGGAGGACGCCGCCCGCACCGCCGGGGTATTGACGCGTGAGCTGAATACCGTTCTCGCCATCACCGGCCCGGTGGACCTCGTCACGGACGGCAGCCGCATGGCGCGGGTCGCCAACGGCCATTTCTTGATGGGCTGCGTCACCGGCACCGGGTGCGCGGCCACGGCGGCGATCGGCGCTTTCATGGCGGTAGACCCCGACCCGTTTGGCGCCGCAGCCACGGCGCTGGCCTATTTCGGCCTGGCCGGCGAAGTCGCCGCCCAGACCGCCTCGGCCCCCGGCAGCTTCATGATCCGCTTGCTCGATGCCCTTTACACCATCTCGCCGGAGCAGTTGCGCGAGGGCTGCCGGATTGAAGTTGATAAAACCGATGCCGGATCGAGAATCACCAAATGGCGCATCGACCCATAGACTACTCGCTTTACCTCGTCACCGACCGCAGCCTGTCGCGCGGGCGTTCCACGCTGGAGATCGTCCGCGCCGCCGTGCGGGGCGGCGTCACCTGCGTGCAGCTGCGTGAAAAGACCGGCTCCACCCGCGGGTTCATCGAAGAGGCCATCAGCGTCAAGGCCTTTTTGAATTCATGCGGCGTTCCGCTCATCATCAACGACCGCGTCGACGTCGCCCTGGCGGTGGCTGCGGACGGCGTGCACCTCGGCCAGACCGATATGCCGCTCGCCGCGGCCCGCTCCATAGCAGGGACCTCGATGGTGATCGGCATCTCGGCCGAATCGATCCGGGACGCCGCCGAGGCCCAGGCGGCCGGAGCCGACTACCTCGGCGTCAGCCCCGTTTTTGCGACGCCCACCAAGACCGACACGGCGGCCCCGTTGGGTCTGGCGGGCCTGCGGGCCATCCGGGATGCGGTAGAAATCCCGCTGGTCGCTATCGGCGGGTTGAACCGCAGCAACGCCGCCGAGGCCATCCGCAACGGAGCGGACGGGATCGCCGTGGTCTCCGCCATCGTGGCGGCGGACGACCCCGAACAGGCCGCCCGCGCGATCCGGCATGAAATCGACACAGCGAGGCGGCCATGGGTCTGAACGACATCGGCGAATTCGGGTTCATCCGGCGCATCCGCCGCGGATGCCTCATACGACCGGAGGGCGTCATCCAGGGCATCGGCGATGACGCCGCCGCCTTCCGCACGGACGGCCGCCTGGTGTCTCTGGTGACCACCGACCTGCTCGTGGAGCGTGTCCATTTTCTAAGACATGCCATCAGCGGCCGTGACCTGGGCCACAAGTCGCTCGCAGTGAATCTGAGCGACATCGCCGCCATGGGCGGCACCGCGCGGGAGGCCTTCGTGAGCATCGCCATCCCGGACGGCTGCGAGCTGGCCTATCTCGAGGACATCTTCCAGGGCATGAAGGACCTCGCCCGCAACTACGCGGTCAACATCCTCGGCGGGGACACCACCTTCTCCCGCTCGGATCTGATCATCAACGTGGCCGTATACGGAATGGTGGCCGAAAACGAAATGCTGACCCGCGCAGCGGCGCGGCCGGGAGACGTCATTTTCTGCACCGGATGCCTGGGCGACAGCCGTGCCGGCCTGCACCTCATTCTCGAAGGCGCTCCGGTTGATACGCCGGAGCTGCAGGCCCTGCTGGCCGCTCACTGCCGCCCCGAGCCCCACCTGAGAGAGGGAAGACTGCTGGCCGCCGCGCCGGGAGTCCGGGCCGCCATCGATGTCAGCGACGGCCTCAGCTCCGACCTGGGGCACATCGTGGAAGAAAGCCGGGCCGGGGCCAGGGTATACGCCGCCCGCCTGCCGATCTCCGACAACCTGCGGTTCTTCTGCCGGCGTTTCGGCCGATCGCCGCTCGACTATGCCCTTTCCGGCGGCGAAGACTACACCCTGCTGCTGACCGCGGCGGCCGGCAGCGCCGGAGCGATCGCCGGCGCTTTTCAAACCGCCTTCGGCCGCCCGCTCACCGCCATCGGCGAAATCACGGACACGGCCCGCATGGAGCTCGTGGACGACGCCGGCGACATCGCACCCATCGCTCCCACCGGATGGGACCACTTCAAGAGGCCCTGACATGGAACGACCCGCTCATTCCCATCGCGCCGAGGCTCGCACCTACCGCCGCGTGCTGACTATCGCCGGCTCCGACAGCGGCGGCGGCGCCGGCATCCAGGCCGATCTGAAAACCTTCGCCGCCCTGGAATGCTACGGCATGTCGGCCGTCACCGCGCTCACCGCGCAGAACACTCTCGGCGTGAGCGCCATTCACCCGGTGCCGCCCGAGTTTGCCGCCGCGCAGATCGCGGCGGTTTTTGAGGACATCGGTGCGGACGCCGTCAAGATCGGCATGCTCTACTCCGCCCGGCTGATCCGCGTGGTGGCCGAGCAGCTGCGCAAATACGAGGCCCGCCACATCGTCCTGGATCCAGTGATGGTGGCGCAGAGCGGCGACCGCCTGCTCGAAGACGATGCGGTCGGCGCCATCCGGGAACACCTGATGCCGCTGGCGGAGGTCGTGACACCCAACGTGCCTGAAGCCGAGGTGCTCGCCGGCCGCCGCATCACCGGCACGGCTGACATGGAGGCGGCCGGCCAGGACCTGGCGCGCTATGGAAGCGAAGCGGTCCTGTTGAAGGGCGGACATCTGGAGGAGGCCGACAGCAGCGACCTGCTCTACCTCTGCCGCGAAAACCGTTGGGTGACGTTTCCGGCCGAACGCATCGCCAGCCGCAACACCCACGGCACCGGCTGCACCCTGTCTTCGGCCATCGCCGCGCACTTGGCCCGAGGTGAAGATCTGGAAGCCGCGGTGCGCCAGGCCAAAATCTACATCACCGCCGCCTTACGGGCCGGTGCCGCCTATCGGCTGGGAACCGGCCACGGCCCGGTGCACCATTTCTTCCGCTACTGGGAGTGACGAGGGTCTTTCGGAAAGCGGTCTGTTGGGATGGCTTCGTAAATAGTCCAAGATCAAGGCGCGCGAATCGCGTGCCGCGAGGCGTACTTCCCGTACGCCGCAGCGGCAGCGCGATGACGCGCAACGCAGAGATTGGACTCTTTACGAAGCCATCAAATGAGTCGATAATAGAGGCTGGTTATAATCGCCCAGGCGAGAATGACGGCCGTGGCGGCCAGACAAAAGGACGCCAGGGTTCTTACGAAAGCGGTTTCCCGCTTGCGTTCATTGTAACCCAGCAAATAGCCCAGCAGGACGCCGGCGGCAATGCCGCCGCCGTGCCCCCAATTATTGATGCCGGGCACCACGAACCCGAACACGAACATGATGACCACCCACATGCCGACCTGCTTGTAAAGCGCCGTGCCGTAAGCGCCTCCCCGGCTCTTGCCGTAGTACAAAATGGCGCCCACCAGGCCGCAGACACCGGCCGACGCTCCGATGGTCAATCCAACCCCTGCTAGGTAGGACACCGCAAAGCCGGCCACCCCGCCTAAAGTATAAACGGCAAACATCCGCTGGGTTCCGTACTCCCGGACGACCACCGCCGACAGCTGCCGGAACGCCGCCATGTTGAAAAAGATGTGCAGCAGACCGCCATGCAGATAACTTGCGGAAACGAGCGTCCACCAGCGGTGGTATTCGTTGATCGGATCGGTGCCCGTGGCTCCTAAAACAAACAGACTTCTTAAAGTCGGCGACAACAGCTGGAAGGGATTAACCGTCAAGCCTGCCGTCCGGAGGTCCATCAGCAAGGACAGCACGAACATGCCGATATTCACCCCGATGACGGTTTTGACCAGCAGGGCCGGGTCGGCCATCAGCCGGAAAACGGCTAAGCGCCGCCAGCGTGCGCCGGGCGACCGCAGGCCGCAGTAGGGACAGGTTTGCTCGCTGAGGCTGATCAGAAGACCGCACCTGGGGCAAAGGATTGAATTACGCTGCATTTGAAATCAGCCCTTATCATCGCGGCAAGATGCCGCTCCCACGAGATAAATTTCGGCGTTAGCTGAAACTGAACGCTAATACCGCAATCAAGACCGTCAAGCAACATCCGGCTTCCAATGCTTTCAAGGAAATTGATTTCTTTTTGGCTGTTTTTCGGTGGGAGCGGCTTTCCAGCCGCGATGATCGAGGCTGAAAGCCTCTCCCACATGGTTCTGCCTGTAGGATGGCGCTGCGAGCCGCAACCTGCATTTTACGAGTTCATCATCGTTTGACATGCGTTCGGAGTTAAGTGTATCGTTCCGATCGAGTATGAACCAGACCCCCTGCTTGGTGTGACCCGTCATGCCCGATGCCTGTTCGAACATTGCCCATTCGCCCGGCGGCTCCCGGACCCGCCGGCAAACCTTGATCGGACTGGTCGTGTTCGCCGTCCTGGCGGCGGCGGCGGCCGGGATCTATTCGGCACAGTTCAGATTCAACCCGGCCGTGCTCAACTACCTCGAGGGAGCCGCCGTCGCCACCCGACCCTCCGCTTCCGCCGAACCCATTTTGGGATTGCCCGAGGGGTTGTCCGTACTTTCGCCCCCGGAACATTTCGACCGCGAAACGCTTTCGGACAAAATCAACGGCAAGGCCGAGCTTTATCTTTCGGCCGGGTTCATGCGCCTGGATTGCCAGCGCATCGCGCTCTCCGGCCGACCGGAGGACTGGATCGAAGCGTTCGTTTACGACATGGGCGCCGCGCCGAACGCCTATGCGGTTTTCAGCCAGCAGCGCCGCAGCGACGGAACGCCGCTGGATTTCGCCGAATTCGCCTATCGGGCTGAAAACGCCTTGTTTTTGGCGCACGGATCCTTCTACCTGGAATTGATCGCCTCCAGCCGGGAACCGAAGCTGCTGGAATCCATGGAGGCGCTCGCCCGCGGATTCATGGCCCGACGACCGGCCGCCGGGGCCGCTATCGCGGAGCGCGATCTCTTCCCTAAAGAGGGCCTCGATGAAGCCGGCATCCGCCTGATCCCCACGGACGCATTCGGAGTGTCCGGCCTGGACCGCGTCTTTGCAGCCACCTATACGGCCGACGGCGGCGAAATGACAGCCTTCCTCTCCCGCCGGGCAAACGCGCAGGAAGCGGCCGACCTGGCGCAATCCTATGTGGCGTTTCTGAAGGCCTACGGCGGAGAGGCGAGCCCCGCCGGCGCGCCGGCGGACGGCGCGACCGTCATCGCGATTCTGGACATGATCGAAGTGGTTTTCTCACAGGGGCCTTTCCTGGCCGGCGTCCACGAGGCGCCCGACCGCGAAAAGGCGCTGTCATTAGCCGGCCGGCTGGCCGAGAAGCTCAAAGAGGCACCGCGTGTCCCCTGATCCCCTCCTGAACCGGCGCGAGTTTATGAGCCGCATGACCCGGGCCGGCGCCGCGCTGCTGGCGGCCGGCGGCATCGCCGCCCTGGCCTACGATCCCGCCGGCCCCGGGCCGGCATCCGTAGAACCAGCGGCATCCGGTCTGCCCGATTTTTCGCTTGCGGAAGCCGGCCGCCGGATGTGCATCGCCCGAGGCGGCGACCGCCCCCGCACCCTGCAGCTCGCGCTGCAGGCCCTCGGCGGCATCGAGACCTTCATTCGCAAGGGGGACCGGGTGCTGATCAAGGTGAATGCGGCCTTCGCGTCCCCGCCGCTGCTCTCGGCCACCACCCATCCCGAACTTCTCTCCGAGATGATCCGCCGGTGCCGGATGGCCGGGGCGGCGGCCGTGCGCGTGACCGACAACCCGATCAACGATCCGGCGAGCTGCTTCGCCCTGACCGGCATCGGCGAGGCGGCGCGCAGCGCCGGCGCCGAGCTGATTCTGCCCGAGGAGCGCTTCTTCCGTCCCTTTACACTCAAGGATGCGGCCCTGATCAGAAACTGGCCCGTACTGCTCGAACCGCTATCGGGCGTCACCAAGCTGATCGGCCTCGCGCCGCTCAAGGACCATCACCGCAGCGGGGCCTCGATGGTGATGAAAGCTGGCCGGCATGGTGAAGCCCACGCTGGTGGTACTCGACGCGACCACCACCATGATCAGCAACGGCCCCACCGGCGGTTCGCTGGCGGACCTGAAAGAGACGCATACGTTGATCGTCGGCACCGATCAGGTGCGACTATCGCGCGCTGTCCCCGGTCGAGGTGGCCGCATGAGGATCGTAACCGTCCGCCGCGTCAGCCAGGTGTTTTTCTTCGTGGTCTTCGTATGGTTCTGCGCGGTCGCCACCCTCGGAAAGCAACCCTGGCAGCTGCGGGGCTGGCCGGTCAACTGGCTGCTCGAGCTCGATCCGCTGGTCGGGCTCGCGACGCTG
>JALOPB010000180.1 GCA_025454115.1 Desulfobacterales bacterium
GGCGCCGGCCAGATGGGCAACGGCATCGCGCAGGTTGCGGCCGCCAGCGGCTTGAACGTGATCATGAACGACATCCAGCAGCCGTTCGTGGATAAGGGACTCAAGACCATCGCGGGCATTCTCAGCCGTAACGTCGAAAAGGGCAAAATGACGGCGGCGGACAAGGACGCGCTGCTCGGCCGGATTACGGGCAGCATCAAGCTCGATGACCTGGCGGCGGCGGATTTCGTGGTCGAGGCCGCCACCGAAAGGCAGGATACCAAGTTCCAGCTGTTCCGCGACCTGGACCGGATCTGCAAACCCGGCGTGATTCTGGCGACCAACACGTCCTCGATCCCCATCGGCCGCATTGCCGCCCAGACGCAGCGGCCGGACAAGGTGATCGGCATGCATTTCATGAACCCGGTGCCGGTAATGAAACTCGTGGAAGTCATTCCCGGCATCGCGACCTCGGAGGAAACGTTCAAAACCACCTGGGCCTTGTCCGAAAAATTCGGCAAGACCCCGGCCAAGGCCAACGATTACCCCGGCTTCATCGCCAACCGCATCCTGCTGCCGATGATCAACGAGGCCGTCTACTGCCTGTACCATGGGGTCGGATGCCGCGAGGACATCGACACCGTCATGAAGCTCGGCATGAACCACCCCATGGGCCCACTGGCGCTGGCCGACCTGATCGGTCTGGACACCTGCCTTGCCATCATGGAAACCCTTTACGACGGGTTCAAGGATTCCAAGTATCGGCCCTGCCCCCTGCTGCGCAAATACGTGGAAGCCGGCTGGCTCGGCCGCAAAACCGGCCGGGGATTTTACGAGTATAAATAAAGTTCGGAGGCCTCATGCCCAAACTCAAGACCACCCAACGCGTATCCATCGGCGGCAAGATCAAAAAGGTGCGGGTTGAGAAGAAAGTACCGCTCGATCGCATCGCCAACGAAACCGGTTTTTCCGTCGCCTACCTCAAGGACGTCGAAGCCGGCAAGGCCATTCCTCCTGTCGGAGCAATCCTGCAGATCGCCCGCGCGCTCGAGATCGACTCCGCCTCGCTGTTGAAAGAGCCCGGATCCAACCTGGAAAAACGCATCAAGGCTCATACCCGGCGCACCGAAAACTACGCCTACACGACGCTCACCCCCGGCGCTGAAAATAAACACCTCAAGGCCTTCCGGGTGGTCATCGAGGCGCAGCAGGAACATCGGGGCGTCGAATATGCCCACGAGGGCGAAGAGTTCGACTACGTGCTGAGCGGACGGGTCCAAGTGACGGTGGGCGATCACGTGAACACCCTGGTTGCCGGCGACTGTCTGCATTTCAATTCGGGCATTCCCCATAAGCTGAAAAGCATCAGCAACGAACGCGCCGAACTGCTCGTGGTGATCTACACACCGTAATGGGCTGGATTCCAGGGGGCTCAAGACTCTATCCGAAGGGCCCGCCGATCGGCTTAATCTCAAACGCAGCTGCTGGCAGCGCGGGTAGAGGAGCACACCATGTCTTTCAAACTCACCGAAGAACAGCTGATGATCCAGTCGATGGTACGCGAACTGGCCCGCGAGGAGTTCGCCCCGCGCGCCATGGAACGCGACCAGAAGAAGTTATTTCCCGCGGATAATCTGAAAAAACTGGCGGAGCTCGGGCTGATGGGGATGATGGTGCCGCCGGCGTATGGCGGCTCCGGCGCGGACACGGTCAGCTATGTGCTGGCGCTGGCGGAAGTGGCCTATGCCTGTGCATCGACGGCCGTGGTGATGTCGGTGCACAACTCGATTGTATGTGAAAGCGTTTTGAAATACGGCACGGAACAGCAAAAAGAGAAGTTCTTGACCCGATTGGCTTCCGGGGAGATCATCGGAGCCTTTTCCCTGACCGAACCCAACGCCGGCTCGGATCCGGCCCGGCAAACCACCAAAGCCGTTCGGGATGGGAGCAGTTATATCCTCAACGGAACCAAGCGCTTCACCACGACCGGCAAAAATGCAGGGCTCATCATCGTCACGGCGAAAACCGATGAAGGCAAAGCCCATCGCGGCATCAGCGCCTTCCTGATCGAGCAGGGGACCAAAGGTTTCAAAACCGGCCCGCTCGAAGACAAGATGGGGCTCAGGGCCTCCGACACCTGCGATCTGATTATGGAAGACTGCCGCATTCCGGCCGAGCAGCTGCTCGGAAACGAAGGCGACGGGTTTCTGATTGCCATGACGGGGCTGGACTGCGGACGCATCGGCATTGCCGCCCAGTCGGTCGGAGTGGCCCAGGCAGCGCTGGACGCTGCTATCCGATACATTCAAGAACGGGAACAGTTCGGCCAGAAGATCTCCAAGTTCCAGGGAATCCGCTGGCGGATCGCCGACATGGCGACGGAGATTGAAGCGTCGCGGCTGCTCATGCTCTCCGCGGCTCAGATGAAAGACGCCGGCGAGAACTACACCCTGCAGGCTTCCATGGCCAAACTCTTTGCCTCCGAGATGGTCAACCGCATCACGGCCCAGGCCGTCCAACTTCACGGGGGATATGGCTTTACGAAGGAGTATGCGGTGGAGCGCTTTTACCGCGATGCCCGCGTCTTCACCATCTACGAGGGGACATCCGAGATTCAACGGATCGTCATCTCGAACCATTTGCTTAAAGACCGGCGCAATCCGTGATCGCCGGCGGGGTATTCGCTGGGCGGACGGAAAATTCAGTTGTAATCTATTGCAGTATCCAGTATCCAGTAGTGAGCAGCGCCTCTGTATGATGAGGGCGGGACGGGAGGACGAAATGGTCCGTACAGAGATTTCCTTGTTTTTGAAAAACGTGCCGGGCGAATTGGGGCGGCTTTCGGCCCTGCTGGGAGCGAACGGCGTCAACATCGACGCCCTCATGATCCAGGACGCCTCAGCCTACGTCCAGCAGCTGTTCCAGGCTCGCGGCAAGTCCCTGCAGCGCATCGCCTCGGCGGCCAGCTACAACTCCATGCGCAAGGACTCAGCTGAATTCGCCCTGATCCGCATGCTGACCGACAACACCGACAAGGCCGTCAACCTGCTCTCGGAACAGGAGGTCCTTTTCGACCTCATGCCCGTCGTGGCCCTGCAGCTGGAGAACCGACCGGGTGAACTCGCCGCCATCACCAAAAAATTCGGAGAAGAAGGTATCAACATTAATTATGTCTACGGCTCAGTCGCCGGACCGGATGCCAAATGCCTCTTCGTCTTTTGCCCGGAGGACATCGACCTGGCGGCCAAAATTTTCAAATAGCGGAGTGAAATCGAACGATGCCGCACCTCATTATCCACGTTTCCAACATCATGGACGAGGGTGCCAAGGTCGCCTTCCTGAAACGCACCCGCGAAGTCGTAATTGAAACCTTGGCACTCGACCCGATTGTCGGGCATGTGATCCTCTATGAAAGCCCGCACAAGCACCGTTGTACGTACGCCGATCGCGACCCCAACTTTGTGTTTTTCGAAGTGTTCATGTATCCGGGCCGCAGCCCGGACCTGAAAGCGCACCTGATCGAGCGCATCACGTACCTCATCAACCAATATACCGGCGTCGATTCCAAGAATATCCATGCCGTCATTCACGAAATACCGACCGATGATTATTTTGGCGGCATCAAACATCAGCACTGACCCGATACCCAGCGGAGTTTTCGTTGCGCGCTGAAGGAGGTTCGCGGGAGTTTCCATGGCGAAGCGGTTGAATGGACAGTTTGCATTTTTTCAGGAGTTCTTAAAACATCCACTCCAGATCGGGTCGGTTATTCCCAGTTCCCGTTTCCTGGAAAAGCGAATTCTAGATGTTTCCGGAGTCTGCTCGGCTAAGACGATTGTGGAACTGGGCTCGGGTACCGGCGGAACGACCCGCGCCATCCTCAAGGGAATGCCGCGGGATGCCCGACTGCTGAGCATAGAAATCAATCCGCATCTGCATGGCTCCGTCAGCAAAATCTCGGATAACCGGCTCATTGCGCATCTGGGCGATGCCTGCGAACTGGAAACGATCCTTGGCCGGTACGAGATGGGCCGCCCTGAAGTCGTCATTTCGGGGATTCCCTTCTCCACCATGAGCCACCGGTCCGGCCTTCAAGTCGTCGAGGCCATCTCGTCCCTGCTGGCCCCCAACGGCCGTTTTGTGGCCTATCAAGTGAGCAAGCGCGTCGCCGAATTGTGCCGGCCTCTCCTGGGGACGGGGCAAATGGAGGTGGAACTGCTCAACATTCCGCCGGTGCGCATCTACCAGTGGGAGAAAAACGGCCGGTAGCGGGAGGGCCGGCATCACAAGCATCAGAACCTCGTAAAACATTATCAGAATAGATCGCTTCGTAAAGAGGCCGGGTTCAAGGCGCGCGAATCTCGCGTCACGAGGCGTACTTCCTGCACGCCGCAGTGACCATGAGATGAATCCCGCCCGAGGCGGGACGAAATTAGGCTGTTTACGAAGCCATCAGGAGGCCTGCCATGCGGCTCGCCGGCAAGCGTATTGCGATCCTCGTCGCCGAAGCGGTTGAAGACCTCGAATTTTACGTACCCCTCATGCGCCTCCAAGAGGAGGGCGCCGACGTCATCCCCGCCGCGATGGACCTCAAACCGATCCGCGGCAAAAACGGACTCAAAATCATACCCACCGCGCGTATCGATCTGCTCCGCAGCCGCGATTTGCTGGCCGTGATCGTTCCGGGCGGCTGGGCGCCGGACCAGTTGCGCCGCTACGCGGCCGTGACGCAATTGATCCGCGAGATGCATGCCGCCGGCAAGGTTATCGGGATCATCTGCCATGGCGGGCTGGTGGCGGTTTCGGCCGGGATCGTCCACGGCCGGCGCGCGACCGGCTCGCTGGGCATCAAGGACGACCTGGTGAACGCCGGCGCCTTGTGGCTGGACGCGCCGGCGTTTCGCGAAGGCAATCTGATCTGGGGTCGGGTCGTGGCTGACATTCCGGCGTTTTGCCGCGAATTGGTTGCAGCCTTGATAGAAACCGCCGGAGGCCTTGCTTGAATCCATCGATTCCCTGACTCCCGATGCACTCCGGCGACAAACCCATCATCACGAAAGGAGGCGTAGTATGGCGAGCAAGCGAAGAGCACTGTGCGTCGGAATCAACCAGTTCAAAAATTATCCGTCGGCGGCGCTGCAGGGATGCGTGAACGATGCCAAAGACATGGCGGCGCTGCACAAGGAGCTGCTCGGTTTTACCAATGCCGACATCACCGTCCTGACGGATGCCCAGGCCACCAAGGCCAACATCATGAAGCTCCTGAGCGCGATGGTGGCAGACGCTAAGGCCGGCAAATTCAATTATCTTGTTTTCAGCCTCTCGAGCCACGGAACTCAGGTGCCGGACAAAAACGGCGATGAACCGGACCGCGCCGACGAGGCGTTTTGCCCGTATGACCTCGCCCAGAAGGGAAATGTCTGGGACCCGAAGTACATCATCTTGGATGACGAGCTGCACGACCTATTCGTGCAACTGCCCCCGAACGTGCTGCTGGAGGTCTATCTGGACACGTGCCACAGCGGAACCGGCCTCAAATCGATCGACATGCTCTTAGACCGTAAACCCCGGTTTCTGCCGCCGCCTTCCTTGGAGGCTTTCCTCGATGTCGATGGGCGGAGATCACGCGGCCTATACGAGAGCATGCTGGAAAAGGGGATCGTCCATCACATCCTGTGGGCCGGTTGCCGTTCGGATCAAACCAGCGCCGACGCGAAGATCGGGGGATCATGGCATGGCGCCTTTACCTACTATTACTGTAAGGAAATGCGGAAGTGCAAAAACAAGCTTTCGCGGCTGGAAGTGCTGAAGAAAGTGGTCGCGGACTTGCAAGCCGGTCACTACTCGCAGATCCCGCAGCTGGAAGGTGAGGCCACGGTGCGAAGATCCAAGATCGCCTGACCTGGAAAAATACCAGGCGGAATCATCTGGAGGTTGTTCAGAGGCTCAAGCATGTGCTGACCGGCGAAACCATCAAAAGAAGGCGATCCCCATGCTGATGCCTGCGTCTTTTGATGTGAGCCGCCGCCCGGGCGCCGAAAGCGCGGAAGGATCGATTCATTCCGCGCTTTCAAACGTTTGTTCGCAGCCGTGCGGCGCCGTTATTTCTGCTCGCCGCCGTATGTTACCTTCACCTTGGCGCGGTCGGGTGCACCGCCGGCGAGCAGCGGTATCTCGGCGACGAACTCGACGTACTGAGGCTTCTTGTAGCTGGCGATCCGTTCGCCCACGAAGCGGGTGAGCTCCCGGGCCGTGAGCTGCTGCCCGGGCTTCAGCTGGCAGACGGCTTTGATGCCTTCCTTCCATTTGGGGTCGGGTACCCCAAAGACCACCGTCAGCGCCACCGCAGGGTGCTCCAAGATCACCTGCTCCACCTCGGCCGGGTAGACGTTCTCTCCGCCCGGCTTGATCAATTCCTTCTCGGGCTTGCGACCCGCGTAAAACAGGAATCCGTCCTCGTCGAAGCGCCCCACGCCCCGGAAGGCATACGCCGTGTCTTCGGGGAGGTTCCAGTATCCATTGAAGACCATGGGGCCTTTGACGGCAATCTCGCCGACCTCACCCACCGGGACCGTTCGGTCGACGTCGTCCACGAGCATGACATCGGCAAGCGGAATGGTCTGACCGGCTGAGCCAGGCCGGTCGGCGTATCGGCCGAGCGTTGCGATGGCGGACGTCTCGGTCTGGCCGTACATGACATAGAACGTTCCGCCGGTCCGCTGCTGATATTTCTCGATGGTTTCGGGCGCCTCTATGCCGATCACATGCTGCAGGGAGTCTATCGCTTTACCGGTCTGCGCCTGCTGCTCCAGGATGGAGTCCATAATCGGCGCGAAGTCGAACAGCACCGTCACGTTATGTTCGGCGATCAAATCCACCGCCTGGGCGGCGTCGAACTTGCTCATGTTCACATTCAGCGCTCCGGCGTGGAAGCTCATGGTCGCCATAAAAAGCCCGCCGACGTGAAACAGCGGCAGCAGGTTCAAGTGCACATCCGCAGACGACAGGTTCATGAGGAGGTTCAGGTGGACGTTGGCACTGACAACGTTGCGGTGGCTCAACAGTGCCCCCCGCGGCCGGCCGGCCACGGCGGCCGTATGGATGATGACCAGGCCGTCCGCATCTCCAGTTTCACCCGGCTGGAAGCCGGTCGACGTCGAAGACAGCATGCTGAAACCATCGAATTGGCCCCCCGGCGGTTTGAGGTCGAAACAGCGTTGGACGGAGGGAAGTCGCTCCCTGGCCGATGCGATCATGGTTTGATATTCGGCGTCGACGAAGAGGAGCTTTGGCGCCCCATCATGCAGGTTGAAAATGACTTCGTCAGCCGAAAGCCGCCAGTTGATCGGCAGGATAATCGCGCCGAGTGCAGCGGCCGCCCCGTAGAGCAGGAAGTACTCGAGGCTGTTCTTGCCCAGCACCCCGATCCGATCGCCTTTATTAATCCCCGCCTGCTGCAGGCCTGCGGCCAGCCGGTCCACCTGCAGTTTCACCTCGGCAAAAGTCAGGGTGCGCTGATCATCGACCTCCAGCCAGGCCGGCCGGTTGTTGAAACAGACCGCGTTGCGGTTGATCAGGTCGTAGAACGTAAAGTCGTGCAATCCCATGGCTTCACCACCTTGGCATCCGAACCATCGCATCTAAACCAAACACGTATCATGTCCCACTGCCGAATGAGCATAGGTTCGGTAACTGAATCAAATTTGCTAAGGGATTCTTTTGAGCATCCGCCTCCGGGCCGCAGGGACCCGGAGGCGGCCGTCACGATTCGAACGATTCAGCGAATCACGGGTACTTCGCTTTGAATGCCGCGACCTTGGTGATCCCGTCCGCCTTGAACACGGCCGAGCCGT
>JALOPB010000181.1 GCA_025454115.1 Desulfobacterales bacterium
CGCCGTTGCTGGTCAAAACGATTTTTGATATCGTCACCGAGCTGCGAACCGGCGGCCAAACCATCCTTCTCGTGGAACAGAACGCCCGGCAGGCGCTCTTGGTTTCCTCTCACGCCTACGTCATGGAGAACGGTAAAATCGTGTTGGAGGGACCGGCACTCCGTCTGATGTCCGATCCGGCTGTCATCAGCACCTACCTTGGGCAGACCCTGGATGCGCCCCCGTCGGTTGCCTGAACCGAGCCCTTCTGGTATGGGTACCCGCATAACCCTCCGGTGCCGTTCGAAACGGCAACCGCCATCCCGGGGAGGAGACGTCTCATGGCCGTCACCACCTATTGGGCCGACAAATACATCACCAGCCGAACCAGCGGCGCGCAGGCCATCGCGAAGATCAGGCCCGGCTGGCGTGTCTTTATCGGTTCGTCCTGCGGCGAGCCGCAGCATCTTATGCGGGAGCTGACCAATGCCTTTGATTCCTTAAAGGATGTTGAGATCGTCCGGCTGTTTAATCTCGAAACGACTCCGCTCACGCTGATTGCCAATAAGACCGGTGATCAGGCGTTGAATATCCGGTCATTTTATGCCGGTTCGGCCAGGACCAAGGGGATCGCCCGCAACCAGCGTTTTCTGACACCGATCAACCTCTCGGCCGTACCGCGGCTGTTTAAAAGCCGCATGCTGCCGATCAACGCGGCCCTGATTCAGGTATCTCCGCCGGATGATTTCGGCTGGATGAGCCTGGGGGTTTCGGTGGACATCACCCTCGCGGCGGCCGAGTCCGCCGACCTCGTCATCGCCCAGGTCAACCCGCGCATGCCGCGGGTGCTGGGTCGCAGCTTCATCCATGTGAACGATGTGGATGTGTTTGTGGAGCACGACGAGCCGCTGCTTTCCATTGCCGAAACCCCGGAGGTCGAGGCTGCCAAAGGGATCGCCCGCTTGGTCGCCTCGCGCCTCATCGACGACGGATCCACCATCTCCATCGGCTTGGGTGCTACCTCCGAGGCGGTCCTTCTGGCTCTGTCGCATAAAAATGACCTGGGAGTTCACACGCAATGCCTGACCAGCGACATGATGCATCTGTTTTCAAGAGGGGTCATCACCAACCGCAAGAAGGGCTTCAATGACGGCAAGATGGTGGCGTCCAGCGCCATCGGCAACGAGGCTTTTTATGAATTTCTCAACGACAATCCGGCCATCGAATTCCACCCGTCAGACTATGTCAACGATCCGGCGATTATCGCGCGGCACCACAAGATGGTGGCGATGAGCGTTGTCATGACCATGGATCTGACCGGCCAGGCGGCCGCCGACGCCCTGCCGCAGAACCAGTTTTCGGGTGTCACGGGGGTGCTTGATTTCATCCGCGGGGCCACTCTGTCGCCTGGTGGGAAATCCATCCTGATGCTGTCCTCCACGACGTCGCAAGGCAAGAAAAGCCGCATTGTTCCGCTGTTGGCCGATACGGCCGTGGTGGTTCCCCGCAGCGATGTCCAGCATGTCGTGACCGAATACGGGGCCGTCAATCTGTTCGGCAAAAGCTTTCAGGAGCGGGCCCTCGGCCTGATCAGCATCGCACACCCCGATTTCCGGGACGAGCTTTTTTCGCAGGCCAAAAAAATGGGGTTGCTGAGTGCCGAGCGAACCCTGCATGAGTCCATCCATGGCGTCTATCCCGTGCACCTGGAAACGGTGATGGAAATCAACGGCCAGGAGGTCACCGTGCGGCCGGCCAAACCGGTGGATGAACGCCGCATTCAGGAGCATTTTTACAGTCTTGACAAAGACGATGTGATCGCTCGGTTTTTCCATGATAAGCGTAGCTTTGATAAGGATGAAGCCGAAGAGGTGTCCCAGATCGACTATATCAAAGACCTCACCCTGCTTGCGATCGTCGGGGAGTTCGGTTTTGGGCAAGCGGTCGGCATCGGCGAGTACCTTCTGGACCCCGCAACCAATTACGCCGAAATCGCGTTTTCCATCAGCAAGCCTTACCAAAAAATGGGACTCGGCAAGGTGTTGCTCCGCAAGTTGGAGTCCGCCGCGCGCGAGCACGGCATCGCAGGCTTCTTCGCGTATACCTCGGCCCAGAATCAGGGCATGATCCGGCTGTTCAAGCGTCTGCCCTACAAAGTGACGACGGTCTTCGACGGGGACATGGTGACCCTGCGCTGCAGCTTCAGTGAACCGCTGAAATAGATGGCATGTAAATGTCTAAGCATCAAATCACGTTCCTGCCTTATAATATCTCGACGATAGCGCCTGCCGGCAGCACCCTCATTCAAGCGGCGCTGGATGCCGGCGTGCATATCAACGCCTCCTGCGGTGGGGAGGGGGTGTGCGGGAAGTGCCGTGTCCGGGTGGAAGCAGGCAGCGTAGCGGACGGAGTCAGCGAACAGCTGGACCAGGAGGATATCCAGAAAGGCTATCGTCTCGCCTGCCGGTCCATAGTCACCGGTGATCTGACCGTGCGCATCCCGGTGGAATCGACGATCGACGCAGCAGTACTCAACCGTCCGGCGTCTCCGCGGCGAAGTGCTCGAATCCAAGAATTCAACTTGGAGGAGTTAAAGGAGCGGGGTCTTTTTCTGGCACCGGTAGAGAAAAAATTCCTGACGATCCCGCCGCCGTCTCCCAGCGACAATCTGCCGGACCTGACACGGCTCATCGGTTTTCTCAAGCTGCAACACGACGAACACAAACTGGAGGCCGACCTGTCCGTCATCCGCAAAATCCCGCAGGTGATCCGCCAGGATGATTTCCGGGTGACCGCCACGCTGGTGCGTCCGGTCCGCGCGGACGGCAAGACGCGAATCATCAACATCCAAGCCGGGGATACCTCCAGCCGCAGCCTGGCCATCGCCATGGACATCGGCACCACTACGATCTACGGGCAGCTCATCGATCTCATCAGCGGTGAGGTTCGTGCCGAGCATGCAGAGTTCAACGCTCAAATCAGCTACGGCGAGGACGTGATCAGCCGCCTCGTCTATGCCGAAAAACCGGGTGGGATGGACCGTCTTCAGGAAGTGGTAATAGGGACCATCAATAAAATTCTTGGCAAGATCATCCGACGCTCCGGCGCGGACCCGCAGGACATCGCTACCATTACCCTGGCCGGCAACACCACCATGACCCAGCTCTTGCTCAAGGTCAACCCGCGCTTCATCCGGCGGGCGCCTTACGTTCCGGCTTCCTCCATCTATCCTCCGATCAAAGCCCGTGAGCTAGGCATGAATCTGGAGGACCACGTCGCGGCATTGGTTTATCCCTGCGTGTCGAGCTACGTCGGCGGCGACATCGTGGCAGGCGTCATGGGCTCCGGCATCTACCGTACGGAGGAACTCACCTTGTTTCTCGATGTCGGTACCAATGCCGAAATCGTGATCGGAAATAGGGACTGGCTGGCCTGCGCCGCTTGTTCGGCCGGGCCGGCTTTCGAGGGAGGCGGTTTGCAGTTCGGCATGCGGGCCGCCAAGGGGGCGATTGAGGACTTCTCCTTTGACCCGGCTACCCTTGAACCCATGATCATGACCATCGGCCGCGTGCGGCCAAAGGGTATCTGCGGTTCGGGCTTAATCAACATGGTGGCGGTCATGTTCGAGATGGGGGTCATCGACAATCTGGGAAAGTTCAATCCCGCGTTGAATACCCCTCGCATCCGGCGCAGGGAGGGTTTCTACGAATACGTGGTGGCCTGGAAAGACGAGACCCAGATTGACCGCGATATCACCCTGTCCGAGATCGACATCGAAAATCTCATCCGCACCAAAGGCGCCATATATAGTGGGTGCATGACCCTGCTGGCAGAGGTCGGGCTGAGTCTGGACGACATTCAGCGAGTTGTTCTGGCAGGAGGTTTCGGAAGTTTCGTCGACCTTGAGAAGGCTATGACGATCGGCTTGCTGCCCGAAATGGATCCGGACCGGGTGACCTACCTGGGCAATGGATCGCTATTGGGCGCCAAGATGAGCTCTCTCACCAACCGTATTCGTCGGGATGTGGCAGAGGTTGTTCGCAAAATGACCAACTTCGAACTCTCCGAGACCATCTCCTACATGGATAACTATATCGCGGCCCTGTTTCTTCCACATACGGACCTGCGTCAGTTCCCAAGATTGCAGGCTCGGCTTGAAGCGCGTCGGATAAACCCAGTCGCATAGTCGGGTATTGAAATAACTGCGAAATTTTTCATCTCCTCTCTTGACAAAAAATCATGCAGCCGATAAAGGGAAAAAGCCTTTTTTCAATCCAAATTTTTGGTTTCATTTGATTTGTTCCCATAGGTCGATGCGCTGATCCAACGGGTCCATCACCATACCCATAAACCGGTCAAGAAGACAAGGAGGGAACATTGGGCTTCCAATTCTACAAAGAATCCTACACCGGAAAAATCAAGGAAATCACGCTCGGTAAGGGCCAGAAAACGGTAACCGTCGGCGGGGAGACGTGTTATCCGTTCTACCAATTCGAGGGCGCCATGCCCCATCCGCCGAAGATCGCCATGGAAGTTTGGGACATGGCACCGGAGGACTGGCCCGATGCCGCCCTGGCTCCACTTAAGGATGTGGTGTCAGACCCAGGGGCGTGGGCAAAGAAGTGTGTCAACGAGTTCGGCGCCGAGATCATCGTGCTGCAGTTGAAGAGCATCGACCCCAACGGCAAGAACGCCTCGGCTGAAGACGCCGTCAAAACCGTTAAAAAAGTGCGGGCGGCGGTGGATGTGCCTCTGGTGGTATGGGGGTCGGCCAATGTGGAAAAAGACGAAGCTGTCCTCAAGAAAGTCGCCGAAGCATGCCAGGGCGATAACCTCATCCTGGGGCCGGTTGAAGACAAGAATCACAAGGCCATTGGGGCGGCCGCCATGGGTTTCGGCCATTCCATCATCGCCTCCTCGCCCATCGATGTCAACCTCGCCAAACAGATCAACATCCTCCTTGAAAACCTTGGCATGCCGACCAACCGCATGTTGATCGATCCGACCACCGGCGGGCTTGGGTACGGTCTCGAATACTCCTATTCGGTCATGGAACGCATCCGCATGGCGGCTCTGGCCCAAGGTGACGACAAGCTTCAGTTTCCCATTATTAACAACCTCGGCAACGAGGTCTGGAAATCCAAAGAGGCCAAGCTGGGGGCCAAGGATGCTCCCACGCTGGGCGACCCGGAGCGTCGCCCCATCCTGATGGAGGCCGTGGGGGCGGTCGCTTATCTCATGAGCGGCTCCAATATCCTGATTATGCGCCATCCGGAAGCGGTCCGTCTGGTGAAAAGCTATATCGAGCTGATTTACAAGGGAGGGGCTGCAACCGCCGTTGCGCCGATTGCCAAGAAGCTGCCGGTCGACAAAATCGATTTGCTGAGTCTTTCCCCGGCACCCAACCTCACCATTGCGGAGGAAAAAGAAAAGAAGCCGGCGGCCGTGCAAGCTCCCAAAGCCGAAGCAGCGCCCAAGGCCGAAGCCAAGCCGGCGGCAGCCCCGCCCAAAGCGGCTGCGGCTGCGCCGGCCGTCGACGAAGCGGCGTCGACGGCCAAGGCCGAGGCCGATGCCAAGGCTAAGGCCGAAGCGGATGCCAAAGCCAGGGCCGACGCCGAGGCCCGGGCTCAGCTGGATGCGGCGGCGCGGGCCAAGGCCGATGCCGAGGCCAAGGCCAAGGCTGAAGCCGATGCCAAGGCCAGGGCCGAAGCGGATGCCAAAGCCAAGGCTGCAGCCGAAGCACAGCGCCTGGCTGACGAGAAAGCCAAAATCGAGGCCGACCTCGACAAGATCCGGCAACAGCGCGCCCAAGAGCGCGAAAGTCGGGCCGCCGCGGCACCGAGCGCGGCTCCGGTCAAAGCCGAAAAGAAGGCGGCTGCTCCCAAAGACACCGAAAAGAAAGCGGCTGTGCCAGAGAAGTCGGTATCTGAAAAAATCGTGGAGACCCTGGTTTGGGTCCACCGCCGTAATCGATAAATGCCTGCTTAAACCGTTTAAACTAAATCCTCAACGAAGGAGGACCTCTGCATGTCTAAACTAGTTGCGTTTGCTGCGGTTCAGGGTGCCTACAACATCGTTTCCCAAGTTGAAGGCGAGTACAAGAAGGCCTTGGAAACCTTCAACGCCGACACCAAGGTCGGATTCCCCAACACGGCTTACTACCTGCCGGTGATTTACTCGCTGCTCGGCATCAAAGTCGAGAAGCTGGAGGACATGAAGAAAGTACTGGAGGCGGTGCGACAGCTGCTGCCTCCGCACATCAAGGGCACGAACCACCTTCCGTATCTCGGGCCGCTATTGGATGCCGGCATGGCCGCGCTCTTCAGCTTCGAGCTGCGCGAGGCTCTGCGCTATCTGAACGAGCCGGAGTTCTATCTGCACGCGGAGGAGATCGATGAAGAGGCCGGAAAGATCTGGCTGGGTGCGGCCGACGACACCGTGTTCCGCAAACGCGGCGTCGA
>JALOPB010000182.1 GCA_025454115.1 Desulfobacterales bacterium
AGGCGGAATCAAATCAACTCGCTCCCCCAACTGCTTTCTAACCAGCCCTCCATCGGATCGCCTTCCGATACTTTTGAATTCGGATGGCGGACGGTGGAAAATAAAAATTTATTTTTTCGATCTTTTCCCTATTGTAGTGAATATGGCTACCAACTCATCTGCTTCGGTTGCAAGTCCACCCACCAACTCACTATTGACCCAGCCGCACTCACGAACGATCTCAAGCCAATATAGAGTTTCATCCGCTTCCTGCTCAACAACACCGACCTTTGCCGTAAATTCCGCTTTTGACCTGGCTCGGGTAGCCTCTCTATAATTGGCTCCGACCGAAGTCCCAGATTTCACTATCTGTTTGGCAATAATGTCTGCTTCCCTTGTGCGGGGCATTACGGAAGCGAGTTTAATGATACGCAAGGCGAATCGTTTGGTTCTTTCACGCAGGTCGCTGTTTCTCATCGAATTTGAGATTCTCGCCGCATGACGCTCTACAACCTCGCCTTTTATTCCTGCTTTCATTCCACCATCCCCATTCCGCCTTCCGCCCTCCCCCTTGCGAATTCCCCCTTCCACCTTCCAACTTCCGCCTTCCGAATTCCCCCCTCCCCCTTCAAAATATACTCGGTTCTTCCCATTCCCCGAACACTTGCCGCAGCACGCCGGCCATCTCGCCGACAGTGGCGTAGGCCCGGCAGCAGTCCACCAGATAGGGCATGACGTTCCGGCCGGAGCGGATGCCCTGATCGAGATCGTTCAGGGTCCGGCTCACCGCGCGGTTGTCACGCGCCCGGCGCAGCTCCCGCAGTCCGTCGATCTGCTGAACCGCCCAGGATTCGTCATAGGCGTGCAGCTCGACGTCCGGCTGGTCCTCGACGTCCTCGGTGTATTTGTTGACGCCGACCTTGATGTAGTCCCCGTTCTGGATCCCGCGCTCGAATTCGTACGCCTGCTGCGACACCTTGCGCTGGATGTGGCCGAGGGCCACGGCCCGGCGCATGCCGCCGATCTTCTGGACATCGGCCATCTCCGCCAGGATGCGCTCCTCCATCTGTTTGGTCAGGGTCTCGATGAAATAGGACCCCGCCAGCGGATCGACCGTGTCCCGCAGCCCGACTTCGTCCATGAGCAGCTCCAGGGTGCGCAAGGACAGCAGGGCCGCGCGCGGCGTGGGAATGGTGTAAGCCTCGTCGAAGGAGCACAGCGCCGTGGTCTGGGCGCCGCTCAGGGCCGCGGCCAGGGCGTAGAACGCGCTGCGCATGATGTTGTTTTCCGGCTGGGCCTTGGTCAGGCCGCTGCCCCCCCCGCCGAACAATCCGCGCAGGAAAAGATTTTTCTTCTGGGTCACGCCGAACTCGTCCTTTAGCATCCGCGCCCACAGCTTGCGCGCCGCACGGAACTTGGCGATCTGCTCCCAGAGGTTGCCGTAGACGTTCAAGTTGAAGGAGAAGCTGCCGACGAACTCGTCCGGCTGGAGCCCGCGGCCCTGCACCTCGGCGATGTAGGTCTTGGCGATTTCGAAAGCGTAGGCGATTTCCTGCGCCGGCGTCGCGCCGGACTCGCGGATGTGGTAGCCGCAGATGCTGACCGGGTTGCAGCGCGGCAGCGCCCGGACGGCGTATTCGATGGCGTCACCCACCAGCCGAACGGCCGGGTCCACCGGAAAGATCCAGGCCCCGCGGCCGATCATCTCCTTGAGGATGTCGTTCTGCGGTGTGGCGCTGATCTTATCGGCCGGGTAGCCGGATTTTTCGGCCACCGCCTGGTACATGGCCAGCATGATGCAGGCCACCGCGTTGATCGTGAGCCCGGATCCGATCCGGTCCAGGGGAATACCCCTGAAGGCGACTTCGAAATCCCGCAGCGAGTCGACAGCCATGCCGACCCGACCGACCTCGCCCACCACCCGCGGGTCGTCCGAGTCGTAGCCCATCTGGGTCGGCAGGTCAAAGGCGACGTTCAGGCCCGTCTGGCCGTGGGAGATCATCAGCTTGAAGCGCTGGTTGGTCTCCGCGGGCGTCCCGAATCCCGTGTACTGGCGGGTCGTCCAGGCCCGGCTGCGGTAGCCCAGCGGATGCAGGCTGCGCGTGAACGGGTATTCGCCGGGGTCGCCGAGGTCTTTGGCATAGTCGAACCCGACCTCCTCCAGATCCCGGGGCGAGTAGCTGGATTTGATCCGGATGCCGGACTGGTAGACGACGTCCCGGATGGCGTCCTTTTCGTCTTTGATGTATCTGGCAACCCCCATGGTCCCTCATTCTGCTTCAGGTGCGCTGCGCCTGCGGCCAACCGGGCAGGTTCATAGGAGCCGATCGCCCTAATTCAAGCGACCACGGCCCGGATCCCGGCGACGATCTCGTCAAACGGCGTGCCGCCGGGAAAGACGCCCTGGATGCCCATCTCCTTCAGTTCGGCGATATCCGGTCTGGGAATCACGCCGCCCACCACCACCGGAATGTCCTGGATGCCTTCGACGGCCATCAGATCGAGCAGCCGCCGGCAGATCGGCAGATGGGCGCCGGACATGATGCTGAGGCCGATGACATCCACCGCCTCCTGAACCGCTGCGGCGACGATCTGCTCCAGCGTCCGGTGCAGCCCGGTATAGATGACTTCCATGCCCGCATCCCGCAGGGCCAGCGCCACCACTTTCGCTCCGCGATCATGGCCGTCCAGACCCGGCTTGCCTACGAGTATCTTGATGATTTTTTCCGGCATGGCCTCACCCTATTCCAGCCCCGGCAAGGCCGGAGTCGAATCGTTTGCTCTTTGCATATCTATGGAATTATTGCTGTCGAATGTCTTCAGCACCATCTCCTGCCCCCTCAGGATATGCTCCCGAACCAGGCGCTCGACCCCTTCGACGTCCCGCCGCCGGATGTGCTCAAGGATCAGGCGGTGGTCGTCGTTGCTGACCCGGGCCTGGTGCACGTCGCGCAGGATGATCTGCCGGAAGCGGAAAATGTGGTCCCGCAGGGCGTCGATCATTCCCACCAGCCGCGGGCTGCGGCTGAGGGCATAGAGCAAGTCGTGAAACTGCGTGTTCACGTCCGGCAGGTTCCCCAGTTGCTTCCGGTGCAGCAGGCGCTCGAATTCATCGATCCTGGCTTCCAGCGGCTTCAACTCATCCGCCTGATAATTGAGGGCGGCCAGCCGGGCGGCATAGCCCTCCAGCACGCTGCGGATGCCGAAGGTCTCGACGATATCCTGCCGGTTCAGCCCCAGCACGCCGAAGCCGCCGCGCGGAAGCCTTTCAATGAAGCCCTCCCGCTCCAGCTTGTGGATCGCCTCCCGCACCGGCGTGCGGCTGATCCCCTGGGCGCCGGCGATGCGGCTCTCCACCAGGCGTGTTCCGGAAGCGAGCTCCCCCCGCACGATGGCCTGGCGGAGATTCTCATACACCAGCTCGCCGAGCGACTTGCGCGCTTTCAGGCCCCGCATCGGCCGCAGGGCGGTCTTGAAATTCGCGTCGGGGTGCCGGGGTTTGCTTGGCATGGCGGCCCGCAGCCCGTCAGATGATTCCTCGGGCCTTCCAATCGGCGAGATCGGACGATGCGCGGCCCAGAACCCCGCCGTAAATTTCCGCATTGCTTTCGCCGCAGCGCGGCGGAAAGGAGAGTGACCGTCCGGATGCCTCCAGAAAGGGCGTCAAACAGGGCGGCGGTGCCAGCGTGATGCGCCGGCCCGTGACCGGGTCCGTGGCATGCAAGAGCCGGCGCTCGACCAGCGGGTCCGCGACCACCTCGCGGAGGGTTTGGATTTTGCTGGCCGGGACGGTGATCGCCGTGAGCTGCTCCACCAGCTCCTCCGAGCTCAAACGCTCTGTGACCGCGCTGATCGACCGGTTCAGGTTTTTCACGTCGGCAATGCGACCGGCGTTTTTGGCATAGACCGGCTGGTCGAGCGGCTGAAACATCTCGAGCGAAACGAGCGCCTTCCATTGACGGTCGTTTCCGACCGCCATATAAACGAAACCGTTGCGGGTCGGATAAACCGACACCGGGCAGAAGAATTCATGGGTGTTGCCCCGGCGCGAGAGGGTCTTGTCGAACGTGGCCGTAAACGTGATCGGGACCGTGAGCCAGGACACGGACGACTCCAGCATCGACAAGTGAATGCAGGCGCCCGCACCGGTCGCCTGGCGTTGGAAGAGCGCCTTCATCACCGCACCGTAGGCGTGCTCGCTGGTGCCCATGTCCGGAAGCGGTATCCCCAACACCTGCGGGTCGCCGCCGCTCTCGCCGGTCAGCTCCATCAATCCGGAGCGCGCCTGCAGGATGGGATCGTAGGCGCCTTCGTTGCGGTCCGGGCCGAAACCGGTGACTCCCAGCCAGATCAGGTCGGGCTTGATCTTCTTCAGCGTTTCGTAGTCGATCCCGAGCTTGGCATAGTTGCGCGGCAGCTGGTTGGTGGCGAAGATGTCAACCGGCAACCGGCGGATCAACTCGTAAAACAGCTCCCGGCCCTGCGAATCGGCCAGGTTCAAGGAGAGGGCCTTCTTGCCGGCGTTGATGCACAGGAAGTAGGCGTTCATGCGCTCCTCGCCGAGCACGTTGTCGCCGATCATCCGGTTGGGATCGCCGTGGACCGGATGCTCGAGACGGATCACGTTCATGCCGTCCTGCGCCAGCCGGTAGGTAAGATAGGGCAGAACGGTCGCCTGCTCGAGGGAAAGCACGGTAAGACGTTTGAAGATATCCATCGCTCCTCCCTTGCGGGGTGATGGGTGCCGGGCTGTGGGTGATGCCCGGACGATCCAGGTCGAACCGGATAGAAAACCAGATGCTGAAGCGGATTCAAATGCTGTATACAGTATACAAATTTGGGATGTCAAGATGGTTAGCGCAGAATCTGAACGGATAAACCATCGCCGAACACCCGATGAAGAATCTGCGGTCATGATGGATCTTGCAGGCCCTGCTCGGGTGTGGTAGGCCGGGAAGCAAGATCAACCCCGGCGGCATCGCGGCCGGACAACGATCGGATAAACCGGATAAAAATGGAGCGGTTATGGAGGCTGAGTTCGATCTGGTCATTCGGAACGGCAGCATCGTCGACGGCAGCGGCCGGCCCGGCTTTCGCGCCGACGTGGGCATCGCCGGAGGCATAATCCGCCGGATCGCCCCGATGATCGAACCGGACCTCGCCCGCCATACGATCGACGCCGAAGACCGGGTGGTCAGCCCGGGCTTCATCGACACCCACACCCACGACGATCTTTATCTCCTGACCTGCCCCACCTGCGACGACAAAGTTCGTCAGGGCGTCACGACCGAGGTGATCGGCAACTGCGGCCAATCCGTAGCTCCGGCCAGCGCCGCCCATCGGGACATGCTCTTGGATTTTTTGAAAATCATCGGCAGCGCGCAGGTCGATCGGGCCGATCTGAATGCGGGCTCGTTCGAGGACTATCTCCGCAAACTGGAACGCGCAAAGCCGGGGATCAACGTCCTGGCGCTGGTGGGCCATTCCACCGTGCGCATGAGCTGCATGGGCATGGCCGACCGGGCGCCCTCCGACCAGGAGCTGCAGGACATCCGGGCGCTCGTGAGCCAAGCCATGCAGGCAGGCGCCTTCGGCCTGTCCACGGGCCTGATCTATGCGCCCGGCAACTATGCGGCGACGGAAGAGATCGTCGCATTGGCCAGAGTGCTGGCCCCTTTCGGGGGCATCTACGCCACCCACCTGCGCAGCGAAAGCGACCGTGAGATCGAGGCCATCGCGGAAGCGATCCGGATCGGAGAGGAAGCCGGCGCCCACGTTCACATCTCCCACCACAAAATCGGCGGCCGGGGCAATTGGGGGAAAAGCAGCGAAACCCTCCGTCTGATGGCGCAGGCCCGCAGCCGCGGCATCGGCATAACCTGCGACCAGTATCCCTACCGCGCCGGGTCCACCTATCTCGCAGCGATTCTCCCGCCGCGGGTACTGGCCGGCGGGCCGTCCGTCTTCAGCCGGAACCTCAAGGACGAAGCGTTCCGCAGGGACCTCATTCGAGCCGTTGAGGACGGAACCGAGCCCGGCTGGGACAACCTCCTCAAGGGTTCCGGTTTTGAAGGCATCCTGATCTCCGTGTCCCGGCGGCGCGATTACGTCGGAAAGACGATTGCGCAGATCGCCGAGATGGAGTGCAAGAACCCCTACGAGGTGATTTTCGATCTCGTCGCCGAGGAAAACGTCGGCGTCATCGCGATCCTGTTCGGGATGTGCGAAGAGGATATCCGCCGGATCATGCAGGATCCCTGGACCATGATCGGCAGCGACGGCATCCCGGGCTTCGGCGTCAACCGGGTCCACCCGCGCATGACCGGCACCTTCCCCAGAGTCCTTGGGAAGTACGTCCGGGAAGAGGCGATCCTGAGCCTTGAAGCGGCCGTGCGCAAGATGACCTCCCTGCCCGCCGAGACCTTCGGGCTGAAACGCAAGGGGGGCCGGCCGGCCGTGGAAAAGGGCCGCATCCTCGGCGCGACCTCGGGGCAGGTGCTGCGGCGCGAGGCGTAACCGTCCGGAAGCCACGGCAGCGAGCCTTATGAGCATCTCACGTGCTAAGAAAAACCGAATCGATTCGACCCGCCCGCGATTCTCTTATGCCTATCTCATCACGGCCATCTGTTTCAGTATCCAGGCCCTTGGCGTGGGAACCTATATTTCCTTCGGCGTTTTATTCAACCCATTGAT
>JALOPB010000183.1 GCA_025454115.1 Desulfobacterales bacterium
GGGCCGAGGAGGGTCAGC
Source organism: Desulfobacterales bacterium (assembly GCA_025454115.1). GTDB lineage: Bacteria > Desulfobacterota > Desulfobacteria > Desulfobacterales > SpSt-501 > SpSt-501. The sequence goes on from JALOPB010000183.1 coordinate 19, forward strand.
ACCATCCGGTCCGGCCGGAGCAGTTCGCCCGCCAGATGCAGCAGGTCTTCCGGTCTGACCGATTCGATCTGCTGGATGACCGTCTCCAGCGGGATGTCGGCCTGAAAGTGAATTTCGTTCTGGGCGATGCGCACCATCTGGTTGTCGGCGCTTTCGGACGCGAGCAACAGACTGCCCTTGGTGTATTCGATGGCCCCCTGCAACTCGGCCGCATCGACCGGCGTCCGGGTCAGTTTACGGAGCTCCTGTGCCACCAGCCCCACGGCTTCCAGGGCCTGCTCCGGGCCGACGGCCAGATAGACGCCGAACATGCCCGTGTCCACGTGGGCGGAGATGAAGGAGTAGACCGCATAGGCCAGCCCGCGTTTTTCGCGCACTTCTTGAAACAGCCGCGAACTCATGTTGCCGCCCAGGATGGTGTTGAGCAGGGAGAACCCATAGCGTCGCGGATCGACGACGGCCAGTCCGGGGGCCGCCAGGCAGATATGAACCTGCTCCAGGTCGCGCGGGCGGATGTCGACCAGGCTGCGGCCCTGCGGCGGCATGCGTTCGGGAAAACCGTTTCCCGGCTGGACCGAGGCGAAGGTCGGCCCCACGAGATCGAGCAGCCGATCGTGCTCGATGTGGCCGGCGGCGGCGATGACGATGCGTTCCGGCTGGTAGAGCCGATGGAAAAACTGGCGAATGGCCTCGGCGTTGAAATTCGAAATGTTGTCGCGGGTGCCCAGGATCGAGCGCCCCAGCGGGGCGTCGCCCCAGAAGTTGTGCCCGGCGAGATAATGGATGTATTCATCCGGGCTGTCTTCGACCATGCCGATCTCCTGCAGGATGACCGGCCGTTCGCGTTCGACTTCGGACGGATCGAAGATCGAATTGAGAAAGATGTCTGAAAGAATATCCACCATGGTCGCGACCTGGCGGTCGAGCACCTTAGCGTGATAGCAAGTGTGCTCCATGGTGGTGAAGGCATTGGTGTGGCCGCCGACGGCGTCGAATTCCTTGGCAATCTGATAGGCGGAGCGTTGGCGGGTTCCCTTGAAAATCATGTGCTCGATGAAATGCGACAACCCGTTTTCCGCATCGGTTTCGTCGCGGGCGCCGGCATTGACCCACACGCCCATGGAAACGGAGCGGGTGTGCGGCATGGTCTGACTCACCAACCGCACCCCGTTGGCGAGAGTGGTTTTAGCGGTGGGTGCGTCCATTGTCCTCTTCGAGCAGCGCTTTGTGGCTGAGGCGGATCTTGCCGTCGCGCCCGATTTCGAGCACCTTCACCTTGAGTTTCTCGCCTTCCTTGACCACGTCGGAGACCTTGGTGACCCGGCGGTTGGCCAGCTGGGAGATGTGCACCAGACCGTCTGTGCCCGGCATGATGTTGACGAACGCACCGAAGTCCGTGATTTTCACCACCGTACCTTCGTAGACGGCGCCCACTTCCGGATCGGCCACGATCTGCTGAATCAGCTGCCTGGCCTGCTCGGCCTCCTGTTTGGAGAAGGCCGCGATTTTGACGACCCCGGAATCCTCGATCTCGACGGTGGTGTTGGTTTCGCTCTGGATGGCGCGGATCATCTTGCCGCCCGGGCCGATGACTTCGCGGATCTTGTCGGGATGGATGCTCAGAGTGGTAATGGTCGGCGCATACGGGGATATTTCCCCGCGCGGGGCGGGCAGCGCCTCCATCATTCGGCCGAGGATAAACACCCGGCCCTGCCGCGCCTGCTCCAGGGCCCGTTCCAGGATATCCCGCGACAGCTCGTGAATCTTGATGTCCATCTGCAAGGCGGTGATTCCGTCGGTCGTGCCCGCCACCTTGAAGTCCATGTCGCCGGCATGGTCCTCGTCGCCGAGAATGTCGGAAAGGACCACGGTCCGGTCGCCCTCGCTGACCAGCCCCATGGCGATGCCCGCGACCGGCGCCTTGATGGGGATCCCCCCGTCCATCAGCGCCAGGCAACAGGAGCACACGGTGCCCATGGAAGAGGAGCCGTTGGACTCCAAGACCTCGGATACCAGGCGGATGGTGTAATCGAAGGATTCCTTGGCCGGCAGAATCCTTTCGATGGCCCGCGTGGACAGCCCGCCGTGGCCGATGTCGCGGCGGCTGGGGCCGGCGATGCGTTTGGCTTCCCCCACCGAAAAGGGCGGGAAATTGTAATGTAGCATGAAGGGCCGCATTTCCTCGCCGGAGAGGGTCTCCACGCGCTGTTCGTCCTGGCCCGATCCCAGGGTCAGCACGCCGAGCACCTGGGTTTCACCGCGCGTGAAAAGGGCGCTGCCGTGGTCGGTCTTCCTTCAAGATCAAGTCCCGCAGGATGCGGCGTCTCAAATCATCCAGCAGGCCGACTACTTCCTCCCGGCGCTCGGCAAAATCCGCGCCGAGAGCCTCGAACACCGCAGCCTTCACCTCCCGCGCAGCCGCATACCGGCGGGTCTTCTCAGGGATGAGCAGGGCCGTCCGCATCGAGGCGGCCGCCAGCGACTCCACCCGAGCGACGAGTTCGGCGTCTTTCGCCGGGAGCGCGAAGGCTCGCTTGGGCGTGCCGTCCGTTTCGCGCAGCTTCGCCTGTAGTTCGATGAGGGGCTGCATGGCCCGGTGACCGAAGAAGATCGCTTCGGTCATGTCGGCTTCAGCGACCACATTGCAGCCGCCCTCCACCATCACGACACCGGTCTTGGAGCCGGCGACGATGATGTTGATGTCGCAGCGGTCCCAGTCCTGGAGCGGCGGGTTGATCCGGAGCTCTCCGTCGATCCGTCCGACGCGCACCGCGGCGATCGGTCCGGCGAAGGGGATGTCCGAAATGTGGATGGCGGCCGACGCGCCGACCATGGCCAGCGTGTCGGGGTCGTTTTCCTGGTCCATGGACAAGACAGTGGCGATGACCTGGGTCTCGCAGCGGTAGCCCTTTGGAAACAGCGGCCGGATGGGCCGGTCGATCAGCCGGGCGGTCAGCGTTTCCTTCTCGCTGGGGCGGCCGATTTCACGGCGGAAATAGTTGCCGGGGATGCGCCCGGCCGCGTAAACCTTCTCCTGGTATTCCACCGTCAGCGGCAGAAAGTCAGACGTCCGTTCGTCATGGGTGGAGACGACCGTAACCAAAACGATCGTATCGCCATATTGAACCACGACCGACCCGGAGGCCTGTTTGGCCATCTTGCCGGTCTGGATGCTCATGATCTTGCCGCCGATTTCTTCCTTCAACACCCTATCCATATTGATCTCCTCATGCAAAGCGGTATCGCGCGTCATCGCGTCGCAACATGCCGCCCCCGCTCGGGAAGCGTTCACTGCCCGGCCGGAAGTGGCGAGGCGCCACCGCCTCGCAGCCGATGAAACGGCGCTTCACATGCAAATAGGCTACTTTTTCAGGCCCAAGGTTTCGATAATGGACCGGTAGCGGTTGATATCCTTGTACTTGACGTAGTTCAGCAGGCGTCGCCGCCGGCCGACCAGCATCAACAGTCCGCGGCGCGAGTGGTGGTCTTTCTTGTGGATTTTCAAATGCTCCGTCAAGTATTCGATGCGGTTGGTCAGCAGCCCGACCTGGACCTCCGGGGAGCCGGTGTCGGACTCATGGACCTTGAACTTGGCGATCAGATTTCTCTTGTCTTCCGCTGAGAGTGTCACGTTTCCTTTCCCTCCTTGCTCAAATCGTCGAATGTCTGCAGTCGCGTCGGGCCTTGCCTTTGCGACACGCTTTCGGACCGTCAAAATCGCTGACTTTCAATTCTAATTAGAGGAACACGGTGTAAAGTGCAATAATAAAAAACCATCGGCTTTAGTGCCCCGCCCCGATGAATACGCCGGCATATTTTAGGGTATGGCCCGCGTCCGTGCATTCGAGCACCGCGGCCAGCTCCCCGCGGCCATCCAGAACTTTGACAAACGGGTTCAGCGCCGTCGACTCGGGCCATGAGCCGATGGCGAGATCCGGGCGGGTCACCGGCGACCCGTGCCGGATCTTGGCCAGCAGCTCCGGTCCGGCGGCGACGCCCGGCATATCCCTCAAGGCGTCTGCCATGGGGATCAGCGCCGCGGCCTGCGCCCCCCGGCTCGTCAGCGACCCCAAATCGTCCAGGGTTATCGCCTGGTTCAAGCTGAACCCATCGCTTTCCAAACGGGCCAGTGCGCTCAAATGGCCGCCGCATCCAAGCTCTCGACCGATATCCGCTGCCAGCGTGCGGATATACGTGCCGGGCGAGCAGCAAACGTCGAAGTGCACCCGGGGCATCGCGACATCGAGAATTCGGAGCCGAGAGATGAAGATCGGCCGCGGCGGCTTCCGAATCGGACGGCCCTGGCGCGCCAGGCGGTAGAGCGGTACCCCCTGGTGTTTGAGGGCCGAATATGCCGGAGGAGCCTGGAGCGAATGGCCCTCGAAGCGCTGAAACACACGCTGCAAATCCGGCAGGGTCGTAGCGTCCCAGCGGTGCTGCGCCACCACTTTCCCGGTGGCATCCTGCGTATCGGTTTCGATGCCCAGCGTCAGCGTGCCTTCGTAAACCTTGCGGCTGGACATCAGAAACCGCGCCAGCCGGGTGGCCTGGTTAATGCAGCAGACCAACACACCGCTGGCAAACGGATCGAGCGTACCGGTATGCCCGGTGTGATCGGCCCGCAACATCCGTTTGACGCGGGCGACCCCCTGGGCCGACGAGAGCCCGGCCGGCTTATTGAGAACCAGGATGCCGTTCATCCCATCTGCTCGGACCAGGCCAACAGTGAAGACTTGATGTCCGGCAGGGTCGTTTCAATCTGGAAGCCGGCGGCATTGCGGTGGCCGCCGCCGCCGAAGGCGCCGGCCAGCGCCGCCACGTCCACGGTCCCGTCGGACCGAAGGCTGACATGAAAACGAGTCGGTCCGTCGGACGTGATGCAGCCGTTGGCCTGTTCCTGAATCAGGGCGGCCACGCGAACATCTTCGATGCGACGGGCATAGTTGATCAGGCCGTCCACGTCTTCCTGCTGGGTGTGGGTTTCTTCAAGCATGCAGCGCGTTACCGTCATCAGCGAAAGCCGGCCGTTGTGCGAAATTTCTATCGAATTCAACGCCAAGTTGAGCAGCTTGATCCGGCCGAGGGAATAGGACCCGAACACATGCTGAGCCACCTCATAGGGATCCACCCCGAGTTCCGTCATCTCCCGGCTGATGTCAAACGCAGCGGCGTTGGTGTTCGAAAACCGAAACGATCCGGTATCCGTGAGAATTCCCGTGTAAATGCAGGTGCCCATTTCCCGGTCCAAAGGGACTGCGAGGGCCCGGATCAGGCGGAAAACGATTTCGGCCGTCGCGCAGGCCTGCCCGTCGATCCACTGAAAGTGCCCAAACCCCGTGTTGGAAATGTGATGGTCGATGTTGATGATTACCGGTACGCGGCTGACGAGCTCCCAGCTTTCTCCGATCCGCGGCAGGTCGCCGCAATCGAGAACGACGGCGGCGTCATAGGACTCCGGCGTCTCCAAGCGGTGCTGGATGCGGCCCACGCATGGCAGAAACTGATACACGGCCGGAATGGGGCTTTCATTGAAAAGGGTTGTTTGCTTGCCGAGCCGGATGGAAGCCAATCCCATGGCCAGCAGGGATCCAACCGCATCCCCGTCCGGATCTCTGTGCGAGGCCACGAGAATGCGGCTCGCGGTCTTAATTCTCTGTATGATCGGGTCCATGATCGCTTGAGGAAATCGATTTGAGCAGCTGATCGATACGGGCTCCGTGATCAAAGGATTCATCGTAGAAGAAATCCAGCTCCGGCATGTAGCGCAGCCCCAGCCGGGGGCCCAGGTGTCGCTTGATGAAGCCGGCCGCGCTGCGAAACCCCTGCGCGGTCTGCTCCGAGAGTTCCTTGCCGCCGGCGAGGGTAAAATAAATGCGCGCCCGGCGCAGGTCTTTGGTGACCTTGACCTCCGTGATGGTCGCCATCTGCAGACGCGGGTCGCTGATGTCCTTCTGCAGCAGCTCCGCCAGCAGTTTCTGAATCAGACCGCCTACCCGGTCCGCACGTGAAAAGCCCGTCATATGGGTATCAGTTCCATCTCGGTATCGATGACTTCGGCCAGCCCCAGCTCTTCGGCCAGATTGAACAATTTGTCGATCTTGGAGTTGATCAACCCCTGGTCGTTGCCGACGAGGGCAAAACCGACGACGGCCCGCTGATGCACATCGTTGTCAGCCACCTCGGCCACCGAAGCGTTGAAGTTGTTGCGCAACCGAGCGATGATGGTCTTAACGATGCCACGCTTTTCCTTGAGCGAATGGCATTCATGCAGTCTGAATGTGATGAGTCCGACTCCGACGACCATTTTAAACCACTTCCGGCTTGATCTCCTCCATGTAGTAAAACTCGATGCGGTCGCCGACTTTGATATCGTTGAAATTCTCGATGCCGATGCCGCACTCGTAGCCGCTTTGAACTTCTTTCACGTCGTCCTTGAAGCGTCGCAGCGACGAGTTCTTGCCTTCGTACACCACGATGCCGTCGCGAACCAGACGCAGGCTGCGTCCGCGCTCGATCTTCCCGTCGGTGACCTGGCAGCCGGCCACGGCACCGATCTTGGGGATCTGGAACACTTCGCGCACCTCCGCCGAGCCCAGCACACGTTCCTCAAACCGGGAGGACATCAGGCCGGTCATGGCGGCCTTGACATCGTTGATCACGTCGTAGATGACGTTATAGAAACGCATGTCCACGTTCTCGTCTCCGGCCAGGGCGTGCACTTTCGGGCTGGGACGCACATTGAAGCCGATGATGATGGCCTGGGACACGGTGGCGAGCGATACATCCGACTCGGTGATGGCGCCGGTGGCCGCGTGCACGACATTGACTTTGACTTCTTCGTTGGACAGCTTGGTCAGCGCATCCGAGAGCGCTTCAATCGATCCGTGCACGTCGGCTTTGAGGATCAGGTTGAGGTCCTTCAATTCGCCCTGCTTCATGCGTTCGAACAGGCTTTCCAGGCTGGGGCGGCTGGTTTGTGCCAGCTCCCGCGTGCGCTGCTTCTGCATACGGTGCAGACTGATTTGACGGGCGGCTTTTTCGTCCACGACCGCCACGAATTCATCGCCGGCCATCGGCACGCCGGACAGCCCGAGGATCTCCACCGGGACGGAGGGACCGGCGGAATCCACCGGTTGGCCGCAGTCGTCCAACATGGCTCGGATTTTTCCGGAATGCACTCCACAGACCACGGCGTCGCCATTGCGCAGGGTGCCCTCGCTGACCAGCACCGTGGCGACCGGTCCTCGGCCGGAGTCGATTTTAGCTTCGACCACATGCCCGCGTGCCAGCTTCTCGGGATTGGCCCGGAGTTCCATGACCTCGGCCTGCAGTAGAATCATCTCAAGCAGCTGGTCGATGCCGGTGGCCTGCTTGGCGGACACATTGACGAAGATGGTATCTCCGCCCCATTCTTCGGGAGTGAGCCCCCTTTCGATGAGCGCGCGTTTGACCCGGTCCGGGTCGGCTCCCGGCTTGTCGATTTTGTTGACGGCGACGATCATGGGTACGCCGGCGGCGCGGGCGTGGTTGATCGCCTCAATGGTCTGCGGCATCACGCCGTCGTCGGCGGCCACCACCAGCACGACGATGTCCGTCACCTTCGCCCCTCGGGCGCGCATGGCCGTGAAGGCTTCATGTCCGGGCGTGTCCAGGAAGGCAATGGCGCCGCGTTCGGTGGCGACGTGGTAGGCGCCGATGTGCTGGGTGATTCCCCCGGCTTCGGTTTCCGTAATGCGAGTCTTGCGGATGACGTCCAGCAGCGACGTTTTTCCATGGTCGACGTGCCCCATGATGGTGACCACCGGCGCGCGGTGGGCCAGGGCCTCGGGTTCGTCAGCGACCGGCTTCAATATGTTGTCCTCCTCAAACGCGGCGCGCTCCACTTCGTAGTTGAACTCCGCGGCGATGAGTACCGCCGTGTCGAAATCGACGGATTGGTTGACCGTTGCCATCGTCCCCATCCCCATGAGAATTTTGATGATCTCCCCGGCCTTGACGCCTAGACGTTTGGCGAGATCGGATAGGATAATCGTATCGTCGATCTTGACGCGTCGTTTGATGGCTTTGGCGACGGTGAACTGGGTTTTCTGAGCGATCAGCTCTTTCTTGCCTTTGGCGCCCTTACGGGGTTTGCGGCCGCGCTGGTCGTCATAGAGATCCTCGGCTTCGATCACGGCTTTCGTGCGGAACGAGATCTTTTTCTTGATGAATTTCTTCTCGGCCTCGCCCTCTTCGCCCTTGCCCTTCTTTTTCTTGCGCTTGGCGTCTCTGCTCTCGGCGTCGGTGGGGGGCGGACCGGCTTCCTGAGCCGGTGCCGGCCGGGCGGGTGCCCGATTGAGCCGATCCGGGCTGGGCGGCGTAATCGTGGGTCTCTCGGCTGGCCGTTCAAGGGGCGCTACGGGCAGTTTGATGATTTTGGCGGGCTCATCGCGCTTGATTTTCTTGACGGTTTTTTTAAGGCGATCGCCCGGTACGGCCGCCGGTTCGGCGACGGTCGGCGCGGGTTCCTCCGCCGGCACGGA
>JALOPB010000184.1 GCA_025454115.1 Desulfobacterales bacterium
TCTTGGTGCCTTGCTTTGTGGTCGTTACGTTTGTCTTTTTCTAGACGAGGATGCCGTGATCCGCGAATTCCTGGGTTCCACCATCGCCATCGTCGGCGGAGGCCGGGCGTGCAAGGCCTTTCTGGAGTTTCTGACCGATGCGGTCTTTGCCGACCAGCGGCCGGAGATTCTGGGAGTCGCCGACATCAACCAGAGTGCGGACGGTATCCGCTATGCCGACTCCATCGGCATTCCCACGTATGCGGATTACACGGAATTCTACAAGTTTGATCATCTTGAAACCCTCCTGGAGCTGACCAACAGCAACACCATCATCGAGACCATCCGCGAGACCAAACCGGCTGACCTGAAATTAATCGACCATTTCGAGGCGCGCGCCATTCGCGACTTTCTCCAGGTTGAAAAAGTCCGGATCGAATCCTACCGCGAACTGGCACGCATCAAGCGCAACCCGGTCGCCGTCGTCATCTTCGTGCGGCGCTTGATTCAAAGCATGACCGCGATCATCGAGCGCCGGAACAAGCGGTCCCGCGAAATCGAGAGAGAGCTCGTCGACAAGGAGCAGGCGCTGCATCAGATCATTCGGGGCAGCACTATTCCGACGTTTGTGATCAACCAGGACCACATCATCACCCATTGGAACCGTGCTCTCGAAAATCTGACGGGGTTCAGCGCGAACCAGATGATCGGCACCAACCGCCAATGGATGCCTTTTTACGAAAGTGAACGGGCCGCCATGGCAGACGTCATCCTGGACCAAAGCGGCGAAGAGGATCTCAGACGGCTTTACGGAGACAAAGGGCGAAAGTCCGCGCTCATCGACGGGGCCTATGAAGCCGAGGGCTTCTTCCCTCGTTTGGGCGAGTCCGGGAAGTGGTGCTGGTTTACGGCCGCTCCGATCAAATCGCCCGACGGCCGCATCATCGGGGCCATCGAAACCCTCTGGGACAAGACCGAGGACAAACGCGCGGAGGAGGAGCGCGAGCGCCACACGGCCGAACTGAGCGCCATGGTATCCATCTATTCGGCCTTAAGCGCCTCGGCCGGCCTGGAAGAACGCATCCGGACGGCCATCGGAGAGTTGCAGCGGCTGGTGCCTGCCGACGGCGTGTGCGTGTTTCTGTTGAGTGACGACGGCTGCTACCACTTGCGTTTCAGCGCGGGGCTTTCCGACAAAGCCTGCCGCGTCCTGCCCGTCGCCGGCAAGGAGAGCGCGATTCACCACGCCGGGAGCATGCGCCGCTTCATCACATTTGACGAACTGCCGCAGCACTGCAGCGACGAAATCCGGCTGATCGAGGAGCAACAACTGAAAACCGTCGCTTACATCCCGATCAGTTCCAAGGAGAAGGAGACCTTCGGCGTCATCCGGATCAGCAGCCGGACGATGTTGCACTTTCCGAAAGAGCTGATCAACGTGCTGGAGCTGATCGGCAACCGGATCGCCGTGGCCATCGAGAACGACATGCTCCAGGAGCAGGTGACCAAATCGGAAGAGAAATACCGTTCGCTCTTCAACAACGATCCCAACCCGATTTTCATCCTCAGCCCGCAAACCTTTCAGATCCTCGACACCAACCAGACGGCCATAGACTGTTACGGCTACAGCGAGGCGGAGCTGGTTCGCCTGCCGTTTTTCGTTTTGGGGGATGAGGGCGACAATGACATCCGTCACGGCCTGCAGCGCCTGGGAAAGGGCCAGTTCATTCTTTTCTCCAAGAAGCGCCACTACAAGAAAGGCCGTGACCCATTTTTCGTCAACATCAACGTCAGCCGCGCCGAATACGGCGGCCGCGACGTCCTGATCGCCACCACGACGGACATCACCGACACCGTTGAGCGCGAAGCCCAGTTGGTCCAGGCGGGCAAGATGACCACCCTGGGCGTCATGGCCGCCGGCATGGCCCACGAGATCAACCAGCCGCTGAACGTCATCCAGGTATCGGCGGATTACATCCTGAAAATGCTTAAAAAGGGCCACACGTTCGACAACGCCGATTTGAAAGCCGTGGCCGAGGATATCGTTGCCAACGTTGAGCGGGCCTCGTTCGTGATCAAGCATGTGCGCGATTTTTCCAGGCAGTCCGAGATCGTGCGCAGCCGAGTGATCATCAACGATCCCATCCGCGATGTATTCAAGATCCTGGGGCATCAGCTGAAGGCGCACAGCGTCGAAGTGGCGTTGGACCTCGACCCCGAGATCCCGGCCATCCTGGCCGACCATAACCGCCTGGAGCAGGTCTTTGTCAATCTCGTCAGCAACGCCATCGACGCGATGGATGAAAAGGCCGCTCAGACGGACCTGGCGGACAATTCCAAACGCCTGAAAATCCGATCTTTCCGCCGGGACGGACACGTCGTCGCCGAAGTGACGGACACGGGCATCGGCATGCCGGAGCACGTCAGAACCAAGTTGTTCGAACCGTTTTTCACCACCAAAAAGACCGGCAAGGGCACCGGTCTGGGAACGAGCATCAGCTATGGGATCGTCAAGGACTACGAGGGCCAGATCGAAGTCGAATCCGAACCGGGCCGGGGCACCACCTTCCGGCTGACGTTCCCCGCAGCCCGCTGAAGAGGATTGAACCTCCGTGACCCGAATTCTTCTCATCGACGACGAACCGGACATTTTGAGAGTGCTGGCCCGTTCGTTGAAAGCCGACGGCTATACGGTTTCCACGGAAGAAAGCGGCACGGATGGCATCTCCGCGTTCGAACGGGAGCGCGCCGAAATCGTGATCACGGACATCAAGATGCCCGGAATGGACGGGATCGAGGTGCTTAAACGCATCAAGGGCATGGATGCAGACACCGAAGTCATCATCATCACCGGGCACGGCGATATCGCCAACGCCATCGAGGCGCTGCACTTCGGGGCGTCCGATTTCATCAACAAGCCGGTCCGCGACGATGCCCTGACGATCGCACTCAAGCGCGCCGAGGAAAAGATCGATATCCGGCGACAGCTGAGTGAATACACCCACGATCTGGAAGGCAAGATCGAAACCGCCACCCGGGAGCTGCGGCGTCGAACCAATTTCCTGGACAAACTGATCCGCAGCTCCAATGACGGGATCGTCGCCACCGACGAGCATTTCCAGATCGTGGTATTCAATCCGGGAGCGGAGCGGATTTTCGGCTATTTCCAGGAAGAGGTCGTCAACCGGCGTTCTCTGCCGGAGCTGCTCTCGGAAGAACTGGCCGGCACCGTCCGGCGTGCCATGGACGCCCACCGGTCGTTCAAGGAACTTCCATGGCGGGAAGCCGCCATCACCTCCAAATCCGGAGAGCACATTCCCGTCATGTTTTCGGGCAGCATCCTCTATGAGGGCGGCCAAAAACTGGGAGCCGTGGCGTTTTTTCAGGACCTGCGGGAAATCAAGCGCCTGCAGCGCGAACTGGTCCACTCGGAGCGCTTGGCGGCCGTCGGCCAGACGGTCGCCGGACTGGCGCACGGGATCAAGAACATCCTGCACGGACTCAAGGGGGGCAGCTATCTGGTCGATGTGGGCATTGCGAAGAAGGACAGCGAAAAACTGAGCAAGGGCTGGGAAATGATCAAACGCGCCATCGGGCGAACCTCCAACCTGGTGATGGATCTGCTCTCCTATTCCAAGGAGCGCGAACCCCAGTTCGAAAGATGCTCCCCCAACGAGATTGCGGCGGAAGTCTGCGACCTGGTTCGGGAGCGGGCCGCGCAGGAGCGCACCGAGTTGATCTGCGATTTCGATCCTGCGATCGGGCCGGTTCTCATGGACCCCCATACTCTTCACACCGTATTGCTCAACCTGGTGTCCAACGCCGTGGACGCTTGTTTGTTCGACGAGAACACCTCCAAAAAGCTGCAGGTGACGGTCAAAACGAAGGCCGAACCCCACAACCAGATCCGGTTCGAGGTGAGCGACAACGGCACCGGCATGAACGACGAGGTCAAAGAAAAGATGTTCACATCGTTCTACAGCACCAAAGGGCACCGCGGCACCGGTTTGGGGTTGCTCGTCACCCATAAACTGGTCGATGAGCACGGCGGCCGGATCGAGGTTCAGACGCAGCTCGGATGGGGTACGGTCATCAGCGTTTGGCTGCCGTTTCGGGAAGAAGTGCCCGAGGCGTGACTTTTCCGGGGTTAAACGGTATTTAGGATCGAAAAGGATATCTAAGCCAAGGAGGTAGGATCATGGCCCATAAAGTGCTCACCGTGGATGACGATCCGGATGTCAGACTGTTCACCACGACCGTGCTGGAGGAACACGGCTACCTGCCGATCGAAGCCGGGAACGGAGAGGAAGGCTTGCAGATGATTCAGTCCGAAAAACCGGACCTGATCATCTTGGATGTGCTCATGCCCCGGCAAAGCGGCATCCGGCTCTACCGTGAGTTGAAAACCAACCAATCGCTGGCAAAGGTCAAGGTCATTATCCTGTCCGGCATCGCCAAGAAAACATTTCTGCGCTCGCAACAGGCCTTGACGGAATTCGGCGAAACCGCCGTGCCGGAGCCTGACTTCTATCTCGAAAAACCGGTCGATGCGGATGTGCTGGCCGAAACCATCAAGAAAGCCATTGGTTGACGCCTCCTCGCAGGAATTTCACACCGAAGGTGACAGGCTTATGAAAATTAAAAAGCTGTTGTTTGTGACCAAATTCGAAGACCTTGGATACGACGCCATCCAGTCGCTGCTGAGCCTGCGCAAGGCATCCCTGGAACATATCGTCTTTATGAACGTTATCGAGCGCGAGAAGGTGGCGATGCAGCGCGGGGTCGGATACAAGAAGGACGATGCCGTCCGGTTGAAGGAGGCGGCCAACATCCGCTTCATCGACTGGGCCGAGCGGCTTTTCGAGCAGGGCATGGAGGTAGGGGTCTACATTCAAATCGGCAGCCTGGCCGCTGAAGTGACCAAGGCCGCCCAAAAAGAAGAAACCGATCTCATCGTCATTGGGCGCACGCATAAAACCGCTCTCGAGCAGTTCTACTCGGGCTCGACCGTAACCGAGATGATTCGTCGCGTTTCCGTTCCCGTTCTGGTCTACAAACCGGTCTCCGACAGCCCGTTCGCCACCGGACAGCCGTTCGAACGTCCCCTGTTGGCAACCGACTGGTCCGCCGCCAGCTTACGGGGGATCGATTATCTCGTAAACTTGAAGGGCCTCATCGAGGAAGTCGAGATCGTGCATGTGGCCGATCAAAACGATATCGCGGGTTCCTCCGCCATGCAGGCTCAAAAAATACGCAAGGACACCCGGGGCCGGTTAGAGCAGCTCTGTGCGCGGTTTCAGGATGCGGGGATCGCCGCGCGATCACACGTTTACGTGGGCGATCCGGAGGCGGAAATCGAAAAAGCCGCGAAGGAATGCCAGGCCACGTTGGTCGTAATGGGGTCATCCTCAAAGAACCTATGGATGGAACGCTGGGTCGGAAGCACGCCGCGCGCAATCGCTGAAAAATCGGCCTTCCCCACCCTCTTGATCCCGCCGGTCAAGGGATAGCCCCGATACCGGACGCGATCGATCCGCTTCCAGCGAACATGAGGGAGGTTGCTATGGCGGTTATTACCATATCCAGGCAATTTGGCGCCGGCGCGATGAAGTTGGGCAAGATGCTGGCGGAAAAATTCGGTTACACCCTGGCCAGCCGCGAGATCGTCCAGGGCATCGCTGACAAGGCCAAGGTGTCCACCGACTTTGTCCTATCGGTCGAAAAGGAGGCCGGCACGCGACTGTCCCGGTTCATGACCCGCATCATCTCGTCGCGGGGCATGGTGAACAAGATATTGAGGGACGACTCGGGCTACATCGACGAAAAGCTGTACCTGGACTACCTGGTTCTGACCATCGTCCAGATCGCCGACGAAGGCAACGCCGTCATCATGGGCCGCGGCAGCCAGTACATCCTGAGAAGCCATCCGGACGCCGTTCACATCCTGCTGGTCGACGACCTTGAAAATCGGATCAAACGCGTTGAGCGGCGCGAAAAGACATCTTACGAACAGGCCGCGCGCATCGTTCATCATGAAGACAAGCGCCGTTTGAGCCTCTACCACCGACTGGGGAAGCAGGATTACGACAGCCCGTCGCTGTACCATATGGTGTTGAACATGAGCCGGCTCACCCGGCCGCAGGCGTTTGAAATGATCCGCCGCATCGTGGATTCAATGGGATCTCCCCCGCCGGCGACGACATGATTTCCGGTCTTGACAGAAAGTCCCTGACCGACTAATTTGCGAGCCGTTGAGTGGGATTTCAATCGAAGCGTTTCCACTCAGCAACTCATGCAGTTCAACTATAAAAAACATCGTCCCTGGCTGGAAAACCTGTCGATCCTGATGCAAATCGGCCTCACGATGGCCGGCTGCATCGTCTTCTGTTTTTTTATATCCTGATGCAAATCGGCCTCACGATGGCCGGCTGCATCGTCTTCTGTTTTTTTATCGGGCTCTATCTGGATCGATGGCTCACGACAAAGGGGGTGTTCGTTACCGTCTTCACCCTGCTTGGAGTGATCGGCGGGGCCGTGACGGTCTACCGTCAGATTCGCGAAATTCTCGAACCCAGACCAAAAAGTCGCACCGAAGAGGAAGAGGAAGAACCCTGATGCCTCCTCATCGCGAAGCCCAGAAAAAATATTGCTCCCGAGCCTTTGCCGCCGCGCTCGTCATCGGCGGCAGCCTGATCCTCGCCGGCCTGCCGGCCCTCGGCAAGGGGTTGATCGTCGGCGCTTTTTTCAGCATCCTCAACTTTCTCATCATGGCCGAATCAATATCCCACCGCCTGGCCAAAACCCATCGCCGCGCCGCCGTGACGTCCTTTTTGTGGCTTCTGCCCCGATATGCACTCATGGCGATTCCGCTGGTGCTTTCTCTGCTGAGCACCTCGTTCATGCATTCACGCCGCCGGCCGACGGCAGCGTCTGAAGCACCGAAGGGCACCCGTTATGGAAGACCTCGGCAAAATTCATCAACTGATCATCACCATCGGAGATTGGCAGTTGGTGTTCAATCTCGACACGATTCTGATGACCTGGATCACGATCGGCGTGCTTCTGGCCTTCGGGGTGCTGGCCGCTCGCAAACGCAGCGCCGTTCCCGGACGGCTGCAGATCCTCGGCGAACTGGTGATCGATGCATTCTACGGCCTGACCGAGGATGCGCTCGGCAAGAAACTGGCTCCCAAGTACGCACCCCTCATATGCGCGCTGTTCATGTTTGTGGTGGTATCCAACTGGCTGGGCATCATCCCGCACTTGCATGAACCCACCAAGGATCTGAATACACCGTTGAGTTTGGGCTTGATGGGCTTTTTCATCGCCCACTATGCCGGGATCCGGACCAAGGGGTTAAAGGAGTATTCCAAGGCCTACATCGATCCGATGTTCTTCATGCTGCCGCTGAACCTGATCGGCGAGATCGCCAAAGTGGTGTCGATTTCCTTCCGTCTGTTCGGCAACATCATGGGGGGATCGATCATCATCCTGGTGGTGTCCTACCTCTCTTTTAATTTAATATTGCCGCCATTTCTTCTGGCCTTTTTCGGCCTGTTCGTCGGCACGGTGCAGGCCTTTGTGTTCACCATGCTGACCCTGGTCTATATTTCGGTGCAGGTGCAATAGCTGATGGAGATCGAACTCAAAACCGCAGTGACCATGGCGGCCTACGCCGGCAGCGGCATCTGCATCGGCATCGGCGCGATCGGGGCCGCCATCGGCGAGGGATACACCGCCTCCCAGGCGACGACGGCGACCGGCAGCCGCCCGGAGCTGGCCGGAGACATCTTTAAAACCATGCTGGTCGGCCAGGCCATTTCGGAATCCTCTTCCATATTTACGCTGGTGGTATCCCTGGTGCTGCTGTTCACCCAGCATTCCGCGCACTCGGTCGTCGATGTCGCCGCTCTGCTGGGCGCCGGAATGTGCATGGGGTTCGGCGCACTGGGATCCGGCATCGGCGCGGGTTACCCGGCCGCCGCCGCCTGCACCGGTATCGCGCGCCAGCCGGCCATGACCAGCCGCCTGAACACCAACATGATCATTGGATCGGCCGTCTGCCAGACGCCGGCCACCTTTTCTCTGGTGATCTCGTTCATCCTTCTGTACACCAACTTTTCCGGGCGGCCCGTCTCCCCGACGTGGGCGGCGATCCTGGGCGCCGGATTGGCCACCGGACTGGCCGCGATCGGCCCCGGACTGGGAAGCGGCTTGGTGGCAGAAGCCGGCTGCGAGGGCACGGCGCGCAACCCGGAACAGGTAAAGAACGCCACCAACACCATGCTGCTCGGGCAGGCGATTGCCCAAACCACGGCCATTTACGGCCTGCTGGTCAGCTTCATTTTGATCTTCAGGGCATTCCCCGCAACCGATCAGCTGGCTCCCACCATGGGGTTGCTGGCGGCCGCCATCTGCGTCGGCATCGGTGCGATCGGCCCGGGTGTCGGGGTCGCTTTGGCGGCGCGCAGTGCGGTGGCCTGGGTTCCGCGAAATCCCGGGATTGCCAACGAACTCATCCGCACGATGCTGATCGGAGCGGCCGTAGCGGAATCCACCGGCATTTATGCTTTGGTGGTGGCGCTCGTATTGATTTTTGTTGTTTGATGGAACGTTATTGATTTAATCGTTAATCCCCTATCAATAAACTTGGTTACGGAGGTAAACATGGCAATCGAAGGTGCAGATCTGATAAAAGCCGCCGCTTTTTTGGGCGCGGGCATCGCAATGGGTTTCGGGGCGATCGGCCCGGGCGTTGGCGAAGGCATCACCGCCGCCAAAGCCTGCGAAGCCATCGGCCACAACCCGCGGGAGGCCGGACTCATCACCCGCACCATGCTGGTCGGCCAGGCCGTAGCGGAGTCCACCGGTATCTATTCATTGGTCATCGCACTGCTCCTGCTGTTCGTGGTGTGACCCGGAGCGTTCCGATGGAAATCGTCACCCAGACCGAGCTGGTGAGCATCAATGCGACCATGATCGCGCAGGTGCTGTCGTTTCTCATTTTTCTGTTCCTGATTCAACGCGTGATGTTCCGCCCGCTGCGGGACACGATGAGCGCCCGCCGCGCCGACCTCAAGCGGATCGAAGGGGAAATCCGGGGCCAGGAAAAGCAGATGGCGGAGCTCTCCTCGAAAATGCAGAAGGAGACGGCCGCGCTGAAAGCCGAAGCGTTCTTGGAATCCGAAAAATTGGAAACCGAAGGCCAGCAGGCGGCCCGGAGCATCCTCGCACAGACCCGCGAGCAAATCGCGTCCCAACAACGGACGGCCAGCGAAGACGTTCGCAGGCGAATCGAGGCCGCTCAGCAGGAGCTGGCCAGGGAAGTGGAATCGCTCGCAGCCGCCATCATGGAAAAAGTCTTGGAACGGAGGCTCAAATCATGACCACCCACCAGGCGCTTCGGCGATGCGGCGGCACCCTGCTGGTCGGGCTGGCGGGAGTGCACCTGAGCGCGGCTTGGGGCTGGGCCGCGGAGGGCGAGGCTTCCTGGCGGGCCACCTACGACCTGGTCATGATGTGGGTCAACTTCGCCATCCTGGCTTTTTTGCTGGTAAAGTATGCCCGCACGCCTTTGCTCAACCTGCTCAAGGGGGAGGCGGACAAGACGGCGGCCGGCCTATCGCAGGCACAGACCGACAAGGAGCGTGTTTCTCAGCAGGTCGAGGACACGTTGAAGGCGCTCGAAAACGCCCGCGAGAGAATGCGTGACATCCAGGAGAAGATCCTCGCGGAGGGCGCGCGCCAGCGCCAGCGCATCATCGATTCCGCCGAACACGAAAGCCGCCTGCTGCTCGACCGCACCCGCCAGAAAATAGACACCCAAATCGTCGAGGCCCGTCTGCGCATCCGCTCCGAGCTGATCGATCGCGCCGTCGCCCTGGCCATGGAGCGCCTTCCCGTGGAGATCACCCCCGAGGAGCAACTCCGCCTGGTCGACCGCTTCGTCCGGGATACCCGGCCGTCATGATCCTTTCACCAAATCCGCCTTGACAGCGCCCGAGGGGATTTTCTAATCTGGCCGACAGCCCGCTGCTGCAGAAAGGATGCTGCGAATGCCCGATGTCGTAGGCCTCACGCAAGACCTCATCCGCTTCAAGTCCATGCATTCACGGCCGGATGAAATCCGGAACTGCATGGCGTTCATGGAAAAT